>JAQTRJ010000146.1 GCA_028711875.1 bacterium
GCGGCACGGGCGATTTCAACAGTACGGGCGGAGATGCGGTCTCGGAGAGTTGGGTCTTGGCAGGAACTCCCGCTGCGCTAAAAGGAGCCGTTTGCGGAATCGGCACCGCCACGACCGGGACGTACGACACTACAACAATACGGTGGCCGGAGGTCTGGTTTATAATATCTGCAATCTCGACGTCGAACACATTGGCGCGGCGTTGGCCGGAGCGAAAGCTCAGCTTATTGAAGTCTTCGGCTCGAATGGCTCCGCGCTGAATTTTGTCCGCTGGAACAACCTGATGGGCGATCCCGCTCTTTCCATTTGGACTCGGCAGCCGGTGGTGATGGACGTTACCTATCCCGCCAGCGTGAGTGTCGGCACGCGCCGCATTCGCCCGCAGGTTACTGACGCTGCCAGCGGTGATCCGATCTCCGATGCACTGGTCGTGCTGTGGAAGGGCGACGAAACCTACGAACGGGTGCTGACCGACGCCTACGGATTCGCCGACGTGCCGGTTCAGGTGAATAGTCTCGGAATCCTCACACTCACCGTGACCAAGCGCAACCACAAACCCTTCTTGGCTGATATCTCCTGTGTCGCCTCCACCGAAATGGCCACCGTGTCGAGCTACACCCTCGATGACGACAATAACGGCGGGACAACGGGCAACGGAGACGGAATCCTGAATCCGGGCGAGACGGTGGACCTGATCGCCTATATGCGGAATTTTGGTGACTCGGAGACGGCGCAGCAGGTGGCCGCGGTCTTGACCAGCAGCAGCTTAAGTATTACCATCGTGAACGGCACGGTGGCCTATGGAGATATCGCTCCCGGCGACAGCTCCGTGGGGGTCGGAACGTTCCGGATTTGCGTCGCACCGACGCTGCAAAACAGCGAACGCGTGTTCCTGACCATCGCGGCCACCTCGAGCGTGCGCACGACGCACAGCACTCTGCGACTGATCGGAGAGGCGGGCGAAGCGGCGTTCGCGGGCTATCAGGTGATCGGGGGAGACGGCGACTTGTTTCTGGAACCCGGCGAGACCAACGTCTCGCTGCTGCTCACGCTTCAAAACATCGGCGATTTCACCCTTCCCGTCGCTTCCGCCGTCCTCACATCGCGCACCAGCTACGTCTCCGTTGCCGGCGCCAGCGCGGATTTCAGCGCGATTACCCCCGGTGCCGTGGTGACGAGTTCCGGCTCGGGATTTACCGTGTCCGCCAATCCCATTGCCTATCCGGGCTATCCCGCGGATTTTCTCCTTGTGCTCACGACGGCGGACGGACAGGTGGACAGCGTCAACCTGATTGTTCCGCTCGGCAGCCGCTCGTCCGCCGATCCGACCGGACCCGACGCATTCGGCTATTTCGCCTATGACAACACGGACACTCAATATGAGCAGTACCGTCCATTCCAGTACGCGGCGATCAACAGCATCGGCACCGATCTGAATCTGAACGATCCCGGCGAGCAGCAACCCGGCGCGCCGACGTACTCCACGCTGCGCGCCCTGCCGTTTTCGTTTACGTTCTATGGCGAGGTCTATGATCAGATCACGGTATGCGCCAACGGCTGGGCGGCGTTCGGCGATCAACACGACCTCGACATGTTCCGCAATTATCCCATTCCCGGACAACAAGCGCCCGATGCGCTGATTGCGCCGTTCTGGGATGACCTGGCAACATCCGGAGCCAACGATCGCGGAGTGTGGGACTATTACGACACGGCCAATCACCGCTACATCATCCAGTGGAAAGCGGTCGGAGCCTTTCAGTCCAGCCCGCAGGATTTCGAAATCATTCTGCTCGATCCCGAATATTACCCGACCACCGACGGCAACGGCATCGTGGTCGTGCAATATCAGCAGGTGACTGAAATGACCGGCGATGGTCACGATATTCCCTATTCGACGGTGGGCATTCAGGCCCCCGGCGGACTGGTTGGCCTGCAATACCGCTTCCGGAACAGCGCGGCTCCCGGCGGCGCTGCGCTGGCGTCCGGGCGGAGCATCGTCTTTACCACCGAGGGGCGTTCCGCCTTCGGAACAATCACGGGGACGATCACCGACGCCGCCACCCAACAGCCGATGTCGGGTGTGGCGGTCACGCTCGACGGTGAAGAGTACGCTGACACGACCGACGATCAGGGTCTCTTTCTCATTCCCAACGTCATGATCGGTTCCTACACTTTGCGTGCTCATGCCTACGGCTACAATGACGATGTCGTCAACGACGTGGTGGTCGAGCAGGACAGCACCCGGAGTGTGAATCTGGCAATGCTACATCCCGAGATTGCCCTGTCCACGGAGCGAGTGGACGTGAGTCTGCCCGACGATCCGACCGAGGCGTATTTCCAACTCGTCAATGACGGCAACGGCCCGCTCGACTATGACATTCGCGTCAGCTTTGCGCCGCAGACGACGCTGGATGACCAATGGAGCTACGTTGCCGGGATTGACGTCACGGCGGCGACGGGCGACTACATCATTCAGGGATGCGAATTGGCGGGCGACTATTGGTGGATCAGCGGAGCGGGCGTCGGCAACGGTCCGCAGTGGTATCGTTTCGATCTGGATGGACATTACGTGGATGCGCTGCCGCAGCCCGAGACAAGTGGATACGGTTGGATGGATATGACGTGGGATGGCGAGTATCTCTATGGGTCCGGCGGTTCAAACATCCTGGGCGTGGACATGAACGGCGTCGTGCGGGATACGATTCCCAGCCCGCTGGATCCCACGCGCGCGATTGCCTATGATCCGCAGACCGATCACTTTTGGGTGGCCGACTACGCCTCGGAACTGATCGAGATCAATCGCTCGGGGGAAATTCAACGGAGCTATGCATGTCCTCACAGGATTACCGGCTTAAGTTGGAATCCGTTGGACGCCGCAGGCTATTCACTCTACGTATTCGGTCACACGATCACCAGCGAACACGCGCTGGTCAGCCACGTCAATCCCTATACGGGCGATTCCGAATTGCTGGTCACCCTCGATCAGCAAACCGGCGACCGCGCGGGCGGCTGCACGATCACGGCGCGCTGGAACAGCACGCTGCTGGTCTGGGGCGGAATTATGCAGCATCCGGCCGGAGACCGACTGGGCATCTGGGAATTGGATTTCAACACGACCTGGATTCAGGTGACTCCCATGTTCGGTTCGATTCCCGGCGGAACGTCGCGCGAGATCGAGCTCAGATTCGATCCCGCCTCGCTGCGCGATGATGCCTACGGCGTGAATTTGACGATTCAGCACAATGCCGCCGGGAATTCTGTGGTGCTGCCGGTCACGCTCACCGTGGCGCTGCCCGCCGAGCAAACGAATCCCGAACCGCTGGAATATCGTCTCGATCAAAACTATCCCAATCCCTTCAACGCGGTCACGACCATCAGCTATGCGCTGAAGCAATCGGGCTGGACGAGGCTGCAGCTCTTCAATATCCTGGGCCAGCAGATTCTGTTTCCGGTGAACGGATTTCAGGACGCGGGAACCCACATCGTCGCGTTGGACCTGAAGAATTTGCCGAGTGGTTTATATATCTACAGGATCGAGAGCGGCTCCTTCCACGCGACGCGGAAGCTCATGCTGTTGAAATGATCCTTGCGATGCCGAGAGAAAACGCGCGGGCTGAATGCCCGCGCGTTTCGTTTGCATCGGAATCTCGTTCGTCAATCGCGCGATTGACGCAGAATAATCAAACGCAGAAGATGGATCAGCGAAACCGTCGCGGCAGCCACGTAGGTCCACGCCGCGGCGGCGAGCACCTTCTTGGCGTGCGGAACTTCGTCGGTCGTCAGATAGCTGCCGTTCGACAGAATGGCGATGGCGCGCCGCGACGCGTCGAACTCCACAGGCAGCGTGACAAGGGAGAAAAGCACCGCGCCCGCAAAGAAGACAATCGCCGCGTCCATCAGCCAATGGACGGACGGAACGAAGAAGCCGACCAGAAACAGCGGCAAGGCCGCTTTCGAGCCAAAGCCCGCGGCCGGAACGAGCAGCGCGCGGACATTCATCGGCGCGTAGCCGACCTGATGCTGCACGGCGTGCCCCGTTTCGTGCGCCGCCACCGCCAGCGCCGCCAGGCTGCTCAACCGGTAATTGTCCGGCGATAAACGGACCACTTTTTTCTTCGGGTCGTAGTGATCCGAAAGGACACCTTCCGTTTCTTCCACCTGCACATCGAGCAAGCCGTTGGAATCCAGAATGCGTCGGGCCGTCTGCGCTCCGGTCAACCCCGAGCGATTGCGAACTTGGCTGTAGGTTGCGTAGCTGCTGCGAACCTTGTTCTGCGCCCAGAAGGCGAAACCCAGAGCCGGCAGCAGCAGGATCCATGTCCAATCAAAGAAAAACATATCCGTTGATATTCCCTCATGTCAGATCGAACCGGTTGGGAAGTGCGGGTCGGCCGCGAAGAAACTCGGCTGTCGTCATCGCCCGTTTTCCTTCCGGTTGTACGATATTCAACCGTAAAGTTCCCGCGCCGGTTCCCGCCAGTAAGCGATCCGTTCCCTCGCGTCGAAGCCCGCCCGGCTCCAGAGGCACCGGCACGGACACGACGTCGGCGGAGAGGATTTTCAGCCGCGCTGGCCCGATTCCCGCCACGGCGCCCGGATCGGGACTGAAAGCGCGAATGCGGTTGCGAATCTGGAGCGCGCTCTGCGTCCAGTCTATTCGAAAATCCGCGGGAAATAATTTGGGAGCCGGGGTTGCGGCCGAGTCGTCCTGCGCGATCGGCATCGGCGGACGTCCGGAATCGCAGGCATCCAATACTCGCACCAGCAGGCGCGCGCCCAACTGCGCCAACCGGTCGTGCAAGGTGCCGAAATTGTCGTCTGCTTCGATCGGCGTGCGTTCTTGAGCGAGGATGTCTCCGCCGTCAATCGTTTCGCTGAGCCGGATAATCGTCACTCCGGTTTCCGGCTCCCCGCGGATCAGCGTCCACGGAATCGGAGCCGGGCCGCGTCCCCGCGGCAGCAGGGAAGGGTGGACGTTGAACGAGCCTAACCGCGGCATCGCGAAGAGTTCGCGCGGAAGAATCCGAAATGCCACCACCACCAGCGCGTCCGCGTCGAGCGATTGCACGTTCTTCAGGAATTCCGGGTCTTTGAGACGCACCGGCTGGAGAACCGGGATTCCCAGTTCCGAAGCGTGCTCCTTCACCGGCAGCGGCTGCATCTTGCGCCCCCGTCCGCGCGGTTTATCGGGGCTGCTCACGACGACCAAGATCTCGTGGCGGCTCGCGTGCAGCGCGTCGAATGTCGGCAAAGCGAACGCCGGATTTCCGCAGAATACTATGCGCATGGAATAGCGCGGATCCTCATAGACAGATCTTTGCGTTCTCCTTGGCCATCTGCTTCAGCTTGCCGTTCAGCAGCGCCCGCCGGATGGGCGAGAGTCGGTCAATAAACAGGATTCCGTTGAGATGATCCATTTCGTGTTGAAGCACGCGCGCGATCAGCCCGTCGGCTTCGATCATGTGTTCCGCTCCCGAAATGTCCTGATAGCGCAGCCGAATCCACTCCGGCCGCGTCACCATCTCCCGCAGGTCGGGCACCGACAAACAGCCTTCTTCGTAGTCCCATGCGCCGCGCGTCTCGAGAATCTCGGGATTGATAACGCAGAGCCTGAACAGTTCGTCGCTGTCCTGCTGCGGAACGCCGATGACCAGCAGCTGAATCGGCCGATCCACCTGCGATGCCGCCAATCCGACTCCGTCGCTGGCGAACATCGTGGTGAACATCCGGTCGGCGAACTCCCGCAGCTCGTCGTTGAATTCGGTGACGCGCTCGCACTTCACGCGCAGCGTCGGGTGACCATAGGTGATAATCGTCATGGGATCGGTGCGTTCATTCATCCGCTGGCTCCATCCATGGCCTCATCCATGCGTAACTTCCCAACTCGCGTTATTCCTGAACGACCCGCGCAATCGCGTGTCGCTCGATTTTCACCTTCACGTCGTCGGAGATTTTCACGTACAGAAACGCATTACGCTCGTCAATTCCCGCCACCGTTCCGTACAATCCGCCGGCCGTGACGATCTTGTCGCCCGGTTTGAGCGCGGTAATCATCGCCTGATGAGCCTTTTGCTTTTTTTGCTGTGGACGAATCATGAGG
>JAQTRJ010000147.1:0-4721 GCA_028711875.1 bacterium
TCTTCACCATTTGTCACAAACGAAGCAGAAAGCAGGCCATTCGCGCGGAATCTCTCCCATTGTGTATAGAAACGGCGGCCGTTGCCAAGCTGCAACGGCCGCCGTCATGTCAACCCTCGGTCACAAACAGACCGAATCAATCCGCGAACTTACGGAGCGACGACATTGATCGTGTAGTCTTCGGTCTCGCCGTAGTCCATCGTGCCGCACGCCACTGGAGTGGTGTTCCAGGCCAGACGAACGCGCATCCGGGTCGCTCCGACGGAAGCGCCCGCGGGCGGGGTAATGGTCGCGTCGAAATTTTCGTAGTCAGGATTGTTGACTGCGATCGTTTCGTCCGCGTCGTCAAAGTCGAGATCGCCGTTCCAGTCCACCCAGATGCCCAATTGGTCATACTCGTAGGCATAGCCGTTGGTGACCGAACACAGATAGCCAGTGCCAATCGTCATGTTCGTGGACAGCGCCGTGTAGTCCGTGTACCCGTTCGTGCCGCAGTCATCCACCACGTTGTTGATCGTTCCCACAACCACGGCAGAAATGTACTCGTCGCAGGTCGAACTGGCGGTGCAGTATGCGGGAGCCGGACACGGACAAGTCAGGGTGTAGTACCAGTTCCCTTCCAGAGCATCGCAGTATTCCCAGGTCACTCCCTCTTCACAAGTCTGGTACTGTACGCCATAGCAGCAACGTCCCACACCGACTTCAAACGAGGCACAGGTGCGAACCACCACGTAGTTCTTGTAGGAACTGGCGAGGTAAGCCGCATCCACCCAGCTCGTCTCCCCGGCCGCCGCCACCACAAGGCTCGTCTCCAGCGCGAACGCAGGATCGCCGCCGCCATCCGGATCGCCGTCGTTATTCGGGTTGGTGGTGCTGTAGATGTCGTAGTCGCCCGCTGCGGGAGCCGTGAAGTAAACCTGCACGCCACCCGTGATCAAATAGGCCGTCACGTCCGTAACGGGATCGCACGGAGCCGGCGCAAAGCAGAACGCCCGGTTGGCTTCGTTCACCGTCCAGGCCGATCCACTCCACTGGAGACTGCCGTCAAAGCCTTCCGGCGAGCTGCTCCACAGGAACCAGCAATCCTCAGCGCCCTGACCCTGAATCGAGATCCAGCCCGGATTCAGCGCCACCGGAGGATCCAGAACCGCCGTGTGCTGATACTCCTGATAGGAGCCGTTGAACAGCACGTCCACCGGCGTTCCCGTCAGCGACAGTGTGTACGTGGCCACCGGAGTCGTCAGTTCGGGCAGCGTCGGATCGGTCGGATCGAAGTTGTAGAAGCCGATCGCGAAGCTCATCGGATTCTCGGTGCAGGCCTGCCAACCGGAACTGTAGAACAGGTTGATGCCGTAGAAAGTCACGGCCGAGATCGGTCCGCTCACCGAATAGAAATCGTCATACGCGACGTAGCCGGGATTCAGCTCGCTGGTCACGAACTGCCAATCCTCTTCCGTATTGTGCGGACGCTGTCCGTACATCGTTCCTTCCGGACACAACACCTCTTCCGGACATTCGAACGTGGCGCAGGCTTCGCCTTCATACCACGTGCCGCCCAGCTGCTCGCACTCGCACTCGGTCACATCCGCGCATTGGGGAGCGCTGGGATCGCCGTAGCAGCAGGCCGCCACCGGCACCGTGCACGGCGCGCAGGTCACGGTCAGATAATAATCGCGGCAGTCCACGACATCCGTATAGGAAGCCGGGGCCACGAACAGCCACCACGTTCCGGCCGGGAGACAAGACGATACCTGTCCTTCCACGCAGCTGTCTAACTCCACATACGGAGCAATCGCCTCGACCAGGTCGCAGACACCCTCCGTCGTGCCATCCACGCACGGCGGGAAGTCAACGAATCCGGCCACCGCCTGGAACTCGGTCTGAGCGGTGATCGTCACCGTCATCGGCGACGCCAGAACGATCTGATACCAATCGGTGTCACGCGTCGTGCCGTCAGCCCAGGACAATCCGCACACCGTCTGATCGCAGGTGATCGGCGTGTATGCCGGGACGTCCATGTTGCAGCCGCCATTCAGGTCCTCCGTGCACAGCTCGCCTTCCGGCGTGCCGCCCACCGGACACTCGACCACGCACTCCACCGGTTCTTCGCAGGTAATTTCCGTGCAGAGCTGATTGGCGTAGAAGATGCCGCCCAGCGCGATGCAATCCGTGCTCAGCACGTTGTCTTCGCAGGTCCACGTATCGGTATAGCAGCATGCGCCGTACAGCTCCTCTTCGCCCGGCGTCAGACAGATCGCCGCGTCGTAGTACCGGAAGTACCACGCGGGCGTGCCCGGACGATAGGCCAGAGAATAAGCGTTGCCGATCGGCGAGGCGGCCCAGTAGAACCAGCACGTGTTGGGATCGCTGACGCCTTCGATCGAAACCCAGCCGCTAAGCTGAGTGCAGCACGGATCGAGATTCACGCTGTACGAGTAGAGGGTGTAGGTTCCCCACGTCGCCACGGCCGTTCCGGTCACCGTCGCGGTGTACGTACAGGCCGGCACCGTGTAGTCCGGCATCCCGCTGTTGTCGGCATAGAACTTGATCTCGAACGTCATCGGGTCTTCCGTGCACACTCCGCTCGCGCTGACCGTGATTCCCCACCAGTGCACGTCGCAGATCGGCTCGGCCACGCTGTACTCGTCAAAGACGTAGTACTCATAGTTCGTGCCCTGATCGCGCCGGTCGCTCAGGAAGGCGGTCCACTGATCGGCGGCGTTGTAGGGCGGCTGGCTGAAGATCGAGCCCGCCGGACACGGATTCTCCGGCACCCAATTGCTCGGGTCAATCGTCAGAGTATAGTTGCCGAAGTCCGTGCTGCCATAGCCGTCCACTACGATGTAGTAGGTGTAGCCCGCGTCAAAGGGACACGCGCCGATAAACGAGACGTAGTCCGTGATCGCGCTTGTCGAACACCAGTCGTCGTTGCTGCGGTAGCAGGACGTCCCGCCGCACGACGATTTGTACACGTACATTCTGGTGTCGAAATCGGTCGTGGAACCCGTGGCGCAGAGCGAGATGTCCACCAACATGTCGGCCGTGCATACGTACTGATACACGACGTCCAGGCCGGTGCTGGTCCACCCGCACACGGCGTTGTAATCGTTGGTATAGCCGGTGGTCGTTCCCGTGATCGAGTACGGAATACTCGCAATCACGGTTCCCGGACAGGCATCCGTGCCCTGATCGAGCGTCCCTTCCGTACGGGAATCCGAATCCATATGGCGAATGATTCCCTTAAGGGACTGATCCACCTCGACTTCCATCCAAACAGCATCCGGATCGTCACACGGAGCCGGCTCCACCACGGTCGGTGCTTTCACAATGGCGCGCGCCGCAGGATTGCCCGCCGTTACCGGTACGGACTTCACAGGCGTCTTGGCCGGATGCGACAGCGAGGTCTTGGATTGCTTGGTCGGCAATTGCTTGGTTGCCGCCTGCTGAACCGCCAACACCGCGCCACAACACAGTAACACCAGAATCACATACCAAATCGTTTTTGTCTTCATGTCTCCTCCAGAGAATTTGCCCGGATGGGTTGGGTGTTTACAAAACAAATCCCAGCTTCCTATTCTTGTTTGCTCTTAAATCTACCGATTGCCTCTGGCTATGTCAAGACTTCCAGAATAGCTTCTGTTTTTTCTTCAGCAATTCATAAAGATGTAAGAAAAACCTGCTGTTACCGATGCAACAATCTAAGTGATTGTATTCATATAAATTATTTGAGCAGAAATTTCAAAGGTTTACCCGATCTTTTCCCGAGAGCATCCATTCTCCCCTGCTTGTGGGTCTGCGATATTGTCTGCGCACGCAAAGCCTCCTGTAGCTGCGTGTTTACGGTTCCATTGGAGTCTTTCCCACCGCCATGCGCAATCGGGTCAGCAATTCCATACTGAAAACGGAGAGATCCAGCGATCTCTCCGCAAAGGTTTTCGTGACAATTCCCGTGACGTCCCACCAACCCGCCGACGCGTTCATCTCGGGCGGAAACGGCGCGCTCGTCACCAGCACCACCGGCACCGCCGATTCGCCGCGCAGCCGCGCAAGCGTCTCCGCTCCGCTAAGCCCCGGCATATGGCAATCGAGCGTCACCACGTCGGGACTCAGGCTGTGAACGCGGGCGATGGCCTGCTCACCGTCCTCGGCAAAGCCCGCCACCTCGAACTCGCCCGACTGCTCGATCACCCGTCCGATCACTCGCCGGGCAAACGACGAATCGTCCACCACCAACACGCGCGGCCGACGGAGCGTCTTCCCGGAACCATCTTCCACCGTGTCGGCCCTCGCCTATTCCGACGCCAGCCGGATAAACTCCCGGGCCCGTTCCATGTTCTCTTCGAGTTCTTCCGCAAACCGCACCACGTCCAGCGTGATGATCTCGGGATTCTGCTTGGCCAGAATCTCCCAGGCCGGATCGCCCATGAGTTCCTGATGAAGAGACGCGCGCTGATCCGCTTCCAAGAGCGCTTTCGTGAACAGATCCGCCAGCCGCACCACCGCCGTCAGCGTTTCGTGCTCCTGCGACAATTCCAACTGATGATGCCAGCGAATGGCCTCCACGATCGCCGGCGGCAGCGACCACGTGTCCGCCAACCACGCTCCGATCTGCGCGTGATCCACGCCCAGCACCCGCCGCTCGCATTCCGGCAGAGCCCGTCGCTCCACGCGGGCCAGTTTCAGAGCCTGCAAAAACTCGGCATGAAAATATTGATCGAGAA
>JAQTRJ010000147.1:4731-6074 GCA_028711875.1 bacterium
ACCGGCCGAATGCTCCCAGAAGGAACGGCGGTCAAAATCCGCCTCGCCCGGCGTCTTCGGGAACGCCTTCAGGATCGTAATGCAGGTCACGAGATTGTTCAGCTCGCGCATTCCGAGCACGACCAGCGCCATGTTCAGCGACTCGATCCGCCGCGGCATGCCGTAAAAGGCGCTGTTGGCCACCCGCAGAATCTTGGCCGTCAGCGGCGGATCGTTGCGGATGATGCGCACGATTTCCGACATCCCCGAGAGCGGATTGGCGGCGAGCCGGCTGACCTCGAAGGCCACCGTCGGCAGCGTCGGCAGATCGCCGCGCGCCAGAACTTCCGCTTTCACGGTCTCGAAACGTCCCGGATCGGCCGCCGGCATTGAGGAATTTTCGGTCTCCGCAATGGACGGCAGCGGCTGCCCGGATGAATGCCTATTGGGAAATTGCGTCATGGATTAACCGGTTTAAATCGGGAAAAAACAAATCTCTGCCGCCAAGTCGGGCGGCTGCCGTTACGTATCCGCCGACCAGACCACGATGATCGTCCGCGACCGGTTTCACGCTCTGTGGACTCAACTGAACGACCTCCGTCACCCGATCCACCACGAGTCCCACCGGGCAACTGCCGTCATTCACAATGACGATCCAGCGACCGGACCGCCGGGATTCTCCCTCCCCCAAGCCCACAAACCGTCTGAGATTCACCACCGGAATCTGGAAATCGCGAAACTGTACCACTCCATCCAAACACCGAGGCCCATCGGGATCAGGCACCACGGGCAAGTCCCGGTAGATTCCGAAAACGTCGCTGACATTTACGGCATATTCCCCGCCGTCAAGGATGAACGTCACGAATCGTTGATCCTGCGATGGGGAGCCGATCCGGCCCGGACGACGACAGGTTGTACTCGACATAGATACCTACTGGGTGGGGGTTTTCACTTTCTTTTCCAGACCGGCTAGTAGACGATGGGCAATCCGGTTGGGTACCGATTTTCCGTTCTCCCAGCGGTTCACCGTCGAAAACGTCACCCCAATCAGATGGGCAAAGTCTTCCTGTGTCAGGCGCAGTCGTTGGCGGAGCGTACGAATCCGCTCGGGGTCCATTCTTTGTTGTTCCAAAGGTTAGGTCTCCCTATACCAAACAAATCTCAGAGTTTCGTCCCTCAAACTGCAATACCCATGCCCTTCTTGCGATGGTTGATAAATAGACGCTTTGATCCCGTACGCCTTGATAGTTGCTATATTACAACGGCTCCGCGGAGATCGTCTGACTTCACCTACTGAATAACGTGGCCGATATTCATATAAACGACCCGTCGGCACGAAAGAACAAGAATTTTTTCGACTGGCT
>JAQTRJ010000148.1 GCA_028711875.1 bacterium
CTGGAATTCCACGTTGGCGACTTGCCGGTCGAGCGTGGTCAGCACGCCGTTGGACGCCTGCACGGCGATGGCCCGCATCCGCACCAGCTTCTCGTCAATGACGGCCAAAGCCCCTTCCGCCGTCTGCATCATGTTCACATTGTAGGTCGCATTTTTTTCGGCCTCCTGCATACCCGCAATGTTCGCCCGCATTCGTTCAGACACGCCGAGCCCCGTCGGATCGTCCCAGGCGTAGTTGATTCGCAACCCACTGGACAGCCTCTGCACCGCTTTGTCGAGGTCATTCTGGGTCGTCCAGATTGACCGCTGCGCAGAGAGAGACAGCAAGTTGTGGTTGATACTCGTACTCATCTGTTTCCTCCTCCGAGAGAATGTTGATCCTGCTCACTTGGCGCGTGCATCAAGGGCTCGCGCCCAACTCGTCAGAATTATCGGCGAGTCGCGTCAGGACTTGAGAAAATCGCCCCCGGAGGAGGGTTCATATTCCAAAGAACTACAGAATGTTGCGATTGAGCCACAGGCTCAGGCTCAGCACCAACCAAGTCTGAAGCGAATTGCGATCCGATCCGTTTCCGTCCGTCAACGCCTGCAGCCGCGAACGGTTTACGATTCCCCACAGACGGCGATTCTCACGAACTTCAGAAAGATATTTCAGTCCGGCGGAAGAGGCAAAGAGACGTTCCAGCGAAATATGGAACGCCCGCTTCGGCCGTTCGCGCACCACTGGCGGCAGCAGATCCGAAAACACGCTGCGCAGCAGCGGTTTGTCCGCGTGCCCGGTTCGATACTTCCAGTCCGGCGGAAGACATGCCACGCAGCGAATCAAATCCGAATCCGTATACGGCACGCGTCCCTCCAGAGACGCGGCCATCGTCGCGCCGTCCAGCCGTGCGAGAAGATTCGGAAGATGAAGATATTCGAGCAACATGATATACCGATGGAAGAGCGGCTCCGCTGCAAAGAGATCGAGCATCGTCTGTATCGCATGCGTTTCGCGCTCCGGCCGCCACTCCGCCCACCAGGAATCCGCGAGCAAGGCGCGCAAGTCGTCATGCGTGAACCAGGAATAGGCGCTGGCGAAATAGCCCGCGTCCGAAGTGGTGTCGAGATGCGGCCACTGCCTGTGCAGCGACTGAAGGAGCAGCGAATCTCCCTGCGAGGCTGCATTCTTCGCGCGCGCATAGCGATCCAGCAATTCTAAAATCTTTGTATATCCGCCGAACAGCTCGTCCGCCCCCTCCCCGGTGAGGACGGCTTTGACTTCGGCGGCGGCACGTTTGGCCAAGAGATAAATCAGAACTTCATTAGGATAGGACAGCGGCAACTGGCGAATGGCGATCAATTCCGCCATGCCTTGAAAAAATTCCTCGGCCGTGACGATCACTTCGCGGTGCCGACAGCGCCAATGCGACGCGATGGCGCGCGCCGTCAGCAATTCCTCGGTATCCCCCTCCAGCGCGATGGTGTAGGTGGCAGGCGGCTCGGAACGCATTTGCGCGAGCAGCCCGACCAGAATCGCGCTGTCAATTCCCCCGGAGAGAAACACTCCGACCGGCGCGTCGGCGATCATCTGACGTCCCACGGCCAGATGCAGGAAGTGACGCAGATAGCCGCGCAGGGACGTCTCGCTCTCCGGAGGACGGATCGCGCATTCCGCTTCAGGACGATGCCATCGCGTGACGGTATAGCCGCCGCGATCCGCGATGAGCTGACTGCCGGGTTCGAGCGTACGCCGGTCGCGATAGAGCGTGGCTCCGTCGAACACCGGCTGGGCGAACCGCAAAAAATGGATGATACTCTCCGGCTCAAGAACGGCGGACTCGCTGCGCGCCCACTCCCAGGCACCGGGTTCGCTGCCAAATTCCACGCCTTGTCCGGTAAGGCGATAGAAGAGCGGTTTGATTCCCAGCCGGTCGCGCACCAGAAACAGCTTTTCCCGCACCGCGTCATACAGGGCGAAGGCGAACATGCCGTTGAGACGCTCCCACGCCAGTTCGCCCCAGTGATCGTACGCAGCGAGCAGCACCTCCGTGTCGCTGCGGGTGGCGAACCGACAGCCGCGAACCGTCAGTTCGGCGCGCAGCTCGACGTTGTTATAAATCTCGCCGTTGAACGAAAGCACGGTGCCGCGCTCGCTGCGCATGGGTTGGAGGCCGTGCTCGGGGTCCAGCAGCTTGAGCCGCACGTGCTGCATTCCGACATGTCCGTTCGACCAACTCCCGCGTGCGTCGGGGCCGCGATGACGAAGCCGGTCGGCGCGTTCGGTCAGCCGTTCGCTGTCGAGGCGCACCGCGTCGTCCGTGAGATATTCTCCGACGAATCCGCACATGGGACGTCAGCGCACCGCGTCGAGTCGTTTTCCGGCCGCACGGTTCACGCGATAGCCCATCGCCGCGCGCCGCTTGCGACCAACGCTCTGCAAGCGGGTTTCGACGTGCTCGCAGGCCGACGCGAGCTGGGCGATGACGTGCCGCTCGTGCGCCTGCAGCCGGCGGGACAGATCGGCGGCTTCACCCAGTATTCTCATGCAGGCGATTCCGCCGGTGAAGGTGTCCGCCTGCCGCAGCTTCCAACCGCGATTCCGCATCTCTTCGACGCTGTCGCGGAGTTCCCCGATCAGCTCGTCCTTGCGATCCAAAAGCACACCAAGCGCGTCGTGATCGGCCCTCTGCACCGCGTCAGCCTGCTGCAGGGACAGGGCCATAAGCTTTCGCAAGCGATCGCGGAGCTGGCCGGCCGCCCGCAGAGCCGGGCGACCGGAAGGATCAAGGAAATTCGCATTCGACATCACAGTCCGCCTTTGTTCATCCGAGGTTTTCGCCGTTCGACTACCCGACCAACTGCGCCACGATCTGCGGAATCTCGTTCGCGGTACTGAGCATGCTGACGCCCGTCTGCATGAGAATCTGCGCGCGGGTGTAATTGGACATCTCGGCCGCGAAATCGGCGTCACGAATGGTGGACTCGGAAGCCGTGGCCGACTCGGCGGAGATCTTCAGATTGAGAATCGTGTTCTGCAAACGGCTGACCATGGAGCCGAGGAACGTTCGGGTGATGTCCTTGGAGTTGATCGCCTCGATCAGCGTCTCCACGGCGGTTTGCGCGCTGGCGGTGTTGGACACGTCGAGGTCCGTGATCTGCAGGGCGGAGGCCGTCACTCCCGCGATATTGATGTAATAGTAATCCTGCCCCACCGTGTTGCCTTCGCCGATGTGGAACTTGATCGAGTTCGCGTTTCCGGCGGTGGACACGCCGTTGAATCCAAGCGCCAGCGTGGAATCGGTGCTGGCCGTGGGCGCCGAGCGGCTGCCGTCCAAGAGATAGAAGCCGTTGTAATTCGACGTCTGAGCGATCCGGTCAATCTCGCTCTTGAGTTGCTGGAACTCGACGTTGGCGACCTGCCGGTCGAGCGTCGTCAGCACTCCGTTGGATGCCTGAACGGCGATGGCGCGCATACGAATGAGTTTTTCGTCTATCACCGACAGCGCTCCCTCGGCCGTCTGCATCATGTTCACGTCATACGACGCGTTTTTCTCGGCCTCCTGCATTCCTACGATCGAGGCACGGAATCGCTCGGAAATCCCCAGCCCGGTCGGGTCATCCCACGAGTAGTTGATCCGAAGCCCGCTGGACAGCCGTTGAACGGCCGTATCAAGGTCATGCTGAGTGGACCAGATGGACCGCTGGCTGCTGAGCGATAGCAGATTATGATTGATCCGTGTGGACATGGTTCAAGGAACTCCTTGTATCTTTGTCTGCGATTCTTTCACTCTTTGACCAGCTTTTTCAGAAGGTACTGAGACATGGCGCGAGCCAACTCGGCCACGGGATCCGAGGCCGGGACTTCGCTGTTCTCGATCTTCCGAAGCAAATCCAATTTGCGGCGGGCGCCCTCGATGGTGTAGCCCTGGACCTTGACCAGATAGTTGATCTTCTCCAGATCAGCGATGGATTTATCGTCGTATCGCCGCTGATTTCCGGTCGTACGCAACGGTTCAAGAAATCCATCGAACTCCTTTTCCCAATACCGGATGGTGGGTTTAGGAATTCCGGTGATGGCGTTTACTTGTCCGATCGAATAGTGCCGCGGTGCGGACAATCCTCTTCCTCGTGTCATGGGATACTGCTCCTGAAGTTTCACAATCCCCGCCAAACGGGATGGGCTTTCTATCCACCCATACTATCGGAAAGGAGCAGCCGAAACTTTAATTTTCCTTCATCGTCGGAAGACCCTTTTTGCATCTGGCCGTCCAAGTTGTCATTTCTCCTGAGGCAGCGACTGCATCTCCTGTCGAACCTGCCCAACCAGCGGACTCCACCCCGCCAGCAGCTCGAGCAATTCGTACTCGATCTCATCGGCAATGGCGATACAATCTCCCGCCGCCTGTGCCTGATAGATTCGATCCAGCGTCGGCACCAGTTGCCGCGCCGAATCCATAAGCCTCCCCCGCGCCGATGCCGGCCCGCCCTGGCTCTGATGGCCGCGGGTGGAGTAGTCCAGCCCGGCGACGACCCACTTCAAGTCCTCCAGGTAGTCCGCCAATTCGAGATTGGCCGCGACTTCGTCGCCGATCCGGAACTTCCGGCTGAGCGGTTTACATTGTCCAACCAGCTTTTCAATCAACTCACCTGCATCCTGAATCGTCCGCCGACGAAGATGCTCCGGATCGTCAATCGCGAGTTCGAGCGAAGGCACATCGTCTACCCGCGCCGCAAGAACGCGATCCCGCCGTCCCTCGGAGATCGCTCGGCCAGCCACCGCGATTCGCGTGACCACCTTGCCGCCCCGCCGCACGTCTTCAGACACTTCAGCCAGCACGTCGCCGACGGTTCGTTCGCCCTCGGCTTGCCGGGCGAGTTCAAGTCCATTGAGCAGAATTTTCATGTGCGTCCTCAATCCAGTCTGTATGGAGATTCTTGGCATAATTTTCGGGAGTACGAGGCGTCGCCAGCGCGTTGAGCAGCCGGGCCAGGCCGCGATAGAGATCGGCGCTCTCGCGCGCTTGTTCGGCGACCGTGTCGCCGGAAAGACTGCCGCGCCGGATTCGCAGATAGGCGAGAATGCTGCCGAGCACATTGTCAACGGCGAGACCATCCAGCACCCGCTGCTCCTGATCGAAAAGAAGCTCACCGAGGTTGTGCAGAGTCGGCGTGTAGCGATTCCGCCGTGCCGCCCCGGCCAACTGCTGGGCCACCCGAGACGCCGTCCGCGCCGCTTGCTGCGCTATCCGGGCGCGCTGCACGAGTTTCTGATCTGCAAGCGGCCGTGCGGGCAGCCACTCCGTTCGCTCATCCAGAAGAGTGAGCCAGAGCGACCGCATACGCTCGTTGATCTCGTCGCGTTCATACGGACGTAGCGCACCGACTCGCCGCATCGCAAGCAAGCCGTCCGCCTCAGAGACAATGGTTCGATACACGCGGCAATTCGGCAGCTCAGGCGGTTCCGGTTCAGCCCGCCGGCCCAACATCCATTCCGTCAGCCGCAGCACGGTTTCGGGAGCGATGCGATTCCCGCAGGCGCCGCTGGAGCAGGGTCGCTGCGGCAAGCAGGGAAAGCACTCGCTATCCGGCTCGATGACCACATGTCCTTTCCCATAGGGTGCGGTTTCACTGGCCAGTGCGCTGCCCATGGTGATGTCCAGAACCGGCGTTCCCACTGCCGCCGCCACGTGCATCGGGCCGGAGTCGCTGCTGATCAGAAGGCGACATTCGCGAAAGAGATTCGCCAAATCGCGAGGCGTCGTCTGTCCCGCCAGATTGACGAGGCCGGGAATTCCCTCGAAAGCGCGCGTCAGCTCGACGTCACGCCGCCCCGCCACGATCACCACTTCCAGATTCGGGAGACGCGCGAGTCGCTCGCTCAGATCGCGGAATAAATGCACCGGCCATCGCTTGTCGGGCTGCGATGCGCCGGGATGGATCGCAACACGGACGAGACCGGGATCCCGCGAGAGGATGAACTCGCCTTCCGAATCGTTCACGTTCAGTTGCAGCGAACGCCCCGCGGCCCACGGAACGCGGCTGACGCAATTGGCGTATATATCCGCTAAAT
>JAQTRJ010000149.1 GCA_028711875.1 bacterium
ATACTGTTAATTTCTTAACACTGTAAAATTAGCTGCCATAGCACTATTTTAAATAAAATTTAAAAATACAGAAATTCCAATAATAACATATTTTATTAAGACTGGGCTTTACGTCACAGTTCCCGTTTGCGTGGTTCGCCGGTCACTACCAGACGGCGGGCACAGTGACGATCACGCGGATCAGAACCCGGCACTGGCCGAGCTCGACGCCCGGCTGCCCGGTGCAGTACGGCGTGTTCGAGGACGCGGGCGGCCAGCCGAGTTTCACTCCGCTGGGCGTAACGGACTGGACGATTCAGTCGCCTACCGAATGGCAGGACTGCGAACTCTCGACGCCGGTTACCGTGCAAGGTGGATCGTTCTACGTCGGCATCCGGCAAGTGACCGCGCAGCGTGTGGACATTGGCATGGATTTCTGCGCGACGCCGCAGCCGAACACCTTCTTTGCGGTTTCGGACCCCGCTGGCCCGTGGACGGACCTCAGCGCAGCGGGATACCCGCAAGTGCTGGTAATGCGGGCGGTGGTGATGGGCAACGTGATGGCGGGCGCGGTGGAACTGTCGCCCACGCCGGTGGAGGTATCGCAGACCTCTTCATGGCCGGTGGCGAAAGCGCCGGGCAGCGCGCCGATCTTGAAGTCGGGCCGCACGGCCTCGGTGACGACCGACGAAACCGAGGGAACCGAGAAAGTGCCGGAGGTTCCGGAAATCACGGCGAACATTACGCACGCGGAAGTCCACGATCTCTACGCGACGCCGGGCATCGCGGCGATGCGGCCCTATAGCGAGTCCGGTCGCGACCGCCAGACGCTGGATGAAGTACTCCGCTACATCATCTATCGCGGCGGGACGCGCTACGACTCGGTGGCGGCTACGCTGCGGACCTACTCCGACAACGGACACGGAGCCGGACTGCCGGAGAACACGCCGTATCAGTATGCGGTGACCGCCCGCTACGACAACAATCTGGAATCTCCCCAGACGGCTCCGGTGACGGCAAGCTGCAACATGGCCCCGGGCGTTCCCACGAGCGTTCAAGGCACGCCGGTCGGCACGTCGCAGATGCGGATTCTGTGGGCGGATCCTACGGTCAACCGCGACGGCTCGCCGTGCGTGGATCTCGCGGGCATCAAGGTTTATCGTGACGGGACGTTCCTGGCCAACGTGAATGCGGGTGTGGGCCAGTATTTGGACACTCCGCCGGTGAACGACGTGTTCTATACGTGGGAAGTGAAGGGCTTCGACGAAGTTCCGAACGTCGGCGAGGGCGCCACGTTTGTCGGTGCGGTGCAAAGCCCGTGGCGGGTGGTGGACTACGACTGGGTGGACATCACCGGCGTAGGTACGAACACCGGCATAACCGCTGACGACCAGAACGCCGGGCCGTTCAACCTCGGGTTCAACGTCGAGTTTTACGGCAACACCTTCAACTCGATTCGGGTCTGCGGTAACGGCTGGCTGTCGTTCACCAGCACGGGGACGAACTGGGGGAACACCGCCATTCCGAGCACGGACGAACCGAACAACGCCCTCTATCTGTTCTGGGATGACATGTATCCGCCGGATGGTGGTTCGATTCTGTACTACGCGGACGCGGCCAACCAGCGGTTTATCGTGAGCTGGGAAGGGATTCAGAATTACTACGGCACCGAGCCGTACACCTGTCAGGCGATCATCGGGAGCCGGGGTTCGATTCTCTATCAATATCACACGATTCCGACCTCGACCCCGAGCAACACGAACTGCACGGTGGGCGTGGAAAACGCTTCCGGAACCGACGCGCTTCAGCTGGTCTATAACGGCACGGGCGCGTTCCTGCCGACGTCCCAGACGGCGGTGGAATTCTGGGGCGGGCCGTCGGGTCACCTTGAAGGCATCGTGCGGACGTTCGGTTCCAACCTGCCGATCGAGAACGCCTGGGTCTGGGCGGAAGACTGGGCCGACACGGTCTACAGCGACGCGCTGGGTTCCTACACGATGGACCTGGAACCGGGAACCTACACGCTGCACGTCGGCCACATGCACTATTGCGGCGAGACCTATCAGGTGGTGATCGAGGACAATGTGACCACCGTTCGCAACGCCGTGCTGCGCGCGCCGCAGGCTCAGGTGAGCGTGAGTTCGTTCAACGTGGAAGTCATGCAGAACCTGACAACACAGCGGGCCTTCACCATCTCCAACAACGGCGGTCAGTGTGCGCTGACGTTCTCGATTACCGACACGGCGGCGTGGCTGAGCGCGAGTCCGGAGACCGGCACGATCGAAGCCAACCAATCGCAGGAGATTCTGGTGACGTTCGCGCCGGGCAATCTCCCGGTGGGCAGCGATCGTCAGGCGGCGCTGGTCGTTAACTACAACGCGGTCGGAACGCCTTCGATCATCAACTGCTTCATGAACGTGTTGTCGGTGACCGAACTGGGCGGCGCGATTCCGACGGAGTTCGCCTTCCGCGGCAACTATCCCAACCCGTTCAACCCGGTCACGCAACTGCGGTTCGACGTTCCGCAGCAGAGCCGCGTGGACCTCGTCGTGTACAACGTGATGGGTCAGGAAGTGGCGCGGCCGGTGAGCGACGTGTTCCAGGCCGGGCGCTATGAGGCGTCGTTCGACGCAGGCAACCTGCCTTCCGGCATGTATCTCGTGCGCATGACGGCGGGTGAGTACTCGGCGATGGGCAAGATGATGCTCTTGAAGTAACGGCGTTCGCCGGAGAGACGTACAACAACGAGCGGGGCATCTCTGAGAGGGGATGCCCCGCTTTTCCGTTTCCGGCCGGGCGGGACGCCCGGCTCGGCGATGAAAAAAACCGGGGCCGCCCGGCTCGGCGATGGTGGAATAGGGCTTGAGTTTGCGAAGCGCGCGTGGTATCTTAAAGCCAAGCACTCAAACAGCGGAAGTCCGCCGATGATGAACTGGATTTGGCTGGGGCTGTTGGCGGTGGGAATCGTCACAGCCGCGTTCACCGGGCGCATGGAAGAGATCACGAAAGCCGCATTTGACGCGGCGAAAACCGCGGTCGAGCTGTGCATCGGGCTGATCGGGATCATGGCGCTATGGCTCGGACTGATGAAGATCGCCGAAGCGGGCGGGCTGGTGCAGGCGCTCGCGCGGCTGATGCGGCCGGTCATGCGGCGGCTGTTTCCCGACGTGCCAGCAGATCATCCGGCGATGGGCTCGATGCTCTCGAACATCGCCGCCAATCTGCTCGGTCTCGGAAATTCAGCCACGGCTCTCGGACTCAAGGCGATGCAGGACCTGCAAAGTCTGAATCCGAAAAAAGAGACGGCGACGAACGCGATGGTGATCTTCATGGCGATCAACACCACGGCCATCACCATCATTCCGGCCACGGTGATCGGTCTCCGGGCGGCGGCGGGCAGCGCGCAGCCGACTTCGATCATCGGCACGACGCTGATCTCGTGCACGACGGCGATGATCGTGGCGGTGACCACGGCCAAATTGCTCGGGCGTATGCGGCGGTTCCGGGAGGTGCGCGATGAGTGATTCGCTTTCGCAGATCGCGAAGGAAATTTCGAGTTGGGCGATTCCCGTCATCATCCTCGCGATTGTCGCGATCGGTGCGCTGCGGCGGGTGAAAGTGTACGAGAGTTTCGTGGACGGTGCGAAGGAAGGCTTCACCGTCGCGGTCAAGATCATTCCCTATCTGGTGGCGATTCTCGTGGCGATTGCCGTGTTTCGCGCGTCGGGAGCGATGGAGTGGATGATTGCCGCGCTGGCTCCCGCGCTCGAACCGCTGGGAGTGCCGCCGGAAGTTTTGCCGATGGCGCTGATCCGTCCGCTCTCGGGATCGGGCGCGCTGGGCGTGATGAGCGAAGGCTTGAAGACCTACGGCCCCGATTCGCTCATCGGCAACATGCTCTCGACCATGATGGGTTCCACCGAGACTACTTTTTACGTATTGGCCGTTTATTTCGGCAGCGTGGCCATCCGCCGCACCCGTCACGCGCTGCCCGCGGCTCTCATGGGCGATCTGGCGGGACTCACGATGGCGATTTTCATCTGCAACGTCGTGTTTGGATAATCGAACGAATTCCATTTTTCTGCCCGCGCAATTCATCCGAGAGACATCTCATGGCACGCTTTCTTCTTATCTCGATTTTTATTCCGGTTATCGCTCTGGCGGACACGCTGTCGGTGAATACGTGGTTGACCGCATGGCGTCCGGCGGAGTGGCCGCTGTTCGCCGATCCGGAAGACGTGAACGTGATCTTCGACGGCGATGTGATATCCTTCGAGTCGCTTCGTCCGCGCGAGGGGGAGCGAATGCACACGACGGCGAGTTCGTGGGGGACGTGGAAAACGTCAACGAACGGAGCGGAGTGGGAACAGCCGTCGTACGGAGTCAAACCCAATCTGGGTTATGCCGCCGCCTATCTGAACGTAGCGCGGTACGCGAAAGTCGCGGTAGACGGCGCATGTCCGCAGCCGTTTGCTCTGTTCGTGGACGGGAAGGAAATTATTCGAGCGACCGATACGGGTGACGATAGCGTGTATCGAATGTCGGAAGAGATTACGCTGGCACGCGGTAAGAGCCTGCTGCTGGCGAAGGTGATTCTGCACCCGGAGAGCGAACCGGTCTTGCACGTGACGCCGCCGGTGGTCAAGCTCACGGTGAGCGTCACTGCCGAGGACGGAGTGGTGTGGTTCAGTACGGATCCACGCCGTACGCTCGCACGCTATGAGGACTTCACGGTGTTCGATGGTGTTTCCACGCCGGTCATTTCGCCCGACGGACTCTGGCTGGCCTGCGTGCGCAACTCCTCCAACGGCACAACCAAGAAGGAATCGTGGCTCGAAGTGTGGGGATTGCAGCGGATGAATCGCGCGTTCGTTCTACGACCCGTCATGGGTATCGGCAACGTGACCTTCGCGCCCTCCCGAAACGGACTTTTCTTCTATTCTACGTCAGGCGAAAACGGCAGCGACATCTGGTCGCATTCGATGCTGACTGGGGAAACGAAGCGCGTGAAGCGGGACGTGGACGGGCTGGTGAAATTGGTTTGCACGCGCGGCGATCCCGTTCTTTACTATACTGCCGACGCGGAAGCGAAGGAAAATGAAAATGACTGGACGCTCTATGACGATCTCGAAGACCGGCTCGGCGATTTCACGCGCACGCGCGCTCTGTATGCTCTGAACGCGGAGAGCGGAGCGAGTGAATGCATTACGGCGACGGAGGATTCATTCGCGATGGACGAGTTCGCCATGGCCCCGGATCGCGATATGCTTCTGTTCACTCGCCGCGTTCCCCAGCTTGAACGACCCTATTTCACCACGGAGTTCTGGACGTATTATCCGGCTACGGGAGAAGCGCGCAAGGTTCTCGCGGAGCCGCTTTCTTTCGAGACGCGGCCGCTCTCGCTCGTGTGGCTGCCGGGCGGGGAACAGGTCGCGTTCGTCTCGGCGGCGTATTTCACGGAAACGGGCGACACGCTCGACCGCAACACCACCCAAACCGCGCTCTGGCGTCTGAATGTCAACACCGGCGAGCTTCGCAATCTGACGGAGCACTCCGTATTCTCGATCAACGAAGATGAGGAGCGGGGCGCGGTGCGCTGGAACGAGAACGACCGGACGTTGTGGTTTGCGGCAACGATCGGCGGAAGAAACGAATTGTTCCGCGTGGATCCGACGAGCGCAAGACCTGAGCCGATGAGTGTTGATATCTCGCGGCCCTTCGTGGATCAGTTCGATCTCTCCGCGTTCGGAACTTGTGCGTTTATCGCGTCCGGGCCGCAGCAGCCGCCCGCTCTGTTTGTGCGGCTGTCAGGCAGCGAACGGGAAACTCAGCAGAGATTGGGACACCGAATGACCGGGCCGGAGATTCTCGTCAACGATCCGAATGAAACGCTGCTGCCGGACGTCGAACTCGCGTCGGTCGAGCCGTGGAATTTCATCAATGAGGACGGCAACACGATCGAAGGCTGGCTCTACTATCCATCCGAATACAAGCCGGAACTCTCGCGTTCGTGGCCGCTGATCGTGTATTTCTACGGCGGGGTTTCGCCGCGCGATATGAGCTGGC
>JAQTRJ010000150.1 GCA_028711875.1 bacterium
GCAGACCCACTTCGCTGGTGCGCTCGGTGACGGACACGAGCATGATGTTCATGATGCCGATGCCGCCGACGAGCAGCGAAATGAACGCGATAATCACGCCCCCGGCGTAGATGCTGCCGGTGATCTTGCGATAGGCGTCCATAATCATATTCTGGCCGTTGATGCCGAAGTTGTCCGGCTCGAGCGGCCCAAGTTTGCGGACGCGGCGCATGATGCCGCGCAGTTCCCATTCGAGGTCGTTCACCTCTTCGGCGCTGCGCGCCTTGACCACGATATCCACGTTGCTCTCGCGCACGAACCGCTTGATGAACGCGCCGATCGGAAGGTAGACGAAATCGTCCATGTTCTGACCGAAGAACCGGCCCATCTTGGCATTCACCCCGATGATGCGGAATTTTTGGCCGTTGATGTCCAGTTTTTTATCCAGCGCTCCGCCGTCCGGGAACAGACGTTCGGCAATGGACGAACCGACGACGCAGACTTGCACGTTGCGGCGCACCTCGTCGTCATTGAAAAAGCGTCCCTGGTCGAGGCGCACCGAATTGGTCTCGACGTAGTCGGTGCCGACGCCGAAAATCTCCACGTTGGTCAGCCGGTTGCTGCGATAGCTGACGCTGCTCTGGGTGTCGGCCATCGGGCTGACCGCCACGCCCAGCGTGGTCTCGGCCCGGACGCGATCGGCGTCGTCCACCTCCAGCTTGGGCCGCTTGATCATTGCCCGCCAGTTCTCGCCGAACCAATCCCATTTCGAAACATAGAGCGTATTCGTTCCGAGAAAGCTGAACTGTCCGGCCACCGCCTTGTTGAGACCGAGGATGATCGTCACCATGAGCACCACGGTGGTCACGCCGATCAGAATGCCGAGCGTAGTCAGCGCGGCGCGCAGCTTGTTGGCGCGCAGCGCGCGGAAAGAAATCCGCAATCCCTCGTAGACATCCATGAAAACGCGCATGGCGGCTCCTCAGCTCCGCGGCTCGTCCGAGGCAATTCGCCCGTCGAGGAGACGGATAATCCGCTTCGTATGACGGGCGATATCCTCCTCGTGGGTGACCAGAACGATCGTGTTGCCTTCGCCGTAGATACGGTCAAAGATGTCCATGATCTCGGCACCGGTTTTCGAGTCGAGATTTCCGGTTGGTTCGTCGGCCAGAATAATCGAAGGCCGCGTGACGAGCGCGCGGGCCAGCGCCACGCGCTGTCGCTGTCCGCCGGAGAGTTCGTTGGGCTTGTGGTGCATGCGGTCGGAGAGTCCGACCGAAGCCAGCGCCTCCTCGGCCCGCTGGTGCCGCTGCGCGGCGCGGATCCCGGCGTAAATGAGCGGCAGCTCCACGTTGTGCAGCGCCGTCGCGCGGGGCAGCAGATTGAAGGTTTGAAAAACGAAGCCGATGCGGCGGTTGCGAACCTCGGCCAGAAAACCGTTGGTCAGCCCGGCCACGTTATCGCCCGCCAGATAGTAGTCGCCGCTGGTCGGAGTATCCAGACAGCCGATCAGATTCATCAGCGTGGATTTGCCCGATCCGGACGGTCCCATGATGGCGACGTATTCGCCGGACTGGATATCGAGGTCTACGCCGCGCAGAGCATGAACCTGTTCCGTGCCCACACGGTAGGTTTTCACCAGCTTACGGATTTCGATCAGCGACCGGCTGCCCGGTGTTCCGTCGGAGTGGATCACGATGGGCTACCTCGCCTGGGGTTTGCCGGCCATCTTGGGTTCTTCGCGCAGCTTGATTTTCATCCCCTGGACGAGATCACGGGCCAGCACGCGGTACGGGCCGGAGATCACGCTGTCGCCGTCGGCGATTCCTTCGATGATCTCGATATGGCGGTCGGAGGAGAGTCCGGTCTTGACCGGCTTCCAGACTGCCGAATCCGCAGCGAAGATGAACACGCCTTCCTGCACGGCGCTGCGGTCGAAGGCCGAGGTGTCGGCGGATCCGGCGCGGACTTGCGCGGCGACTTCGCGGGAGGATTTTTTCTCCTCGTCTTCCTTGATCTCCACCGTCTTGCCGTGCTCTTTGTCGCGCACGGCCACGCACTGCAGAGAAACCGAGAGGACGTCGTCGCGGAAATCGGTGGCGATGTCTACGGTGGCCGACATGCCGGGTCGGATTCCGGCGATGCTGTCTACCACGGCGACTTTCACGTCATAACTGCGGGCCTGCGTTTCCGAAGCCAGACTGGCCTGCGAAGCCGACTGAGCGATTTCCACCACCCGGCCAGTAAACAAGGTATCGGGGAACGCGTCAATTTCCACTGCGGCGGAATCGCCGAGTTTCACGCCGACGATGTCGTTTTCATCCACCTCGGCGCGGACCTGCATCTGCGAAAGCTCGGCGATGACCAGAATCACGTCTTCCTGAAACTGCGAGCCGAGCGTGAGTTCGCCAAGTTCCTTGTTGAGCCGTGACACCCAGCCGCTCATGGGAGCGTTGATGCGGGTCTTGGCCAGATTTTCGCGAGCGCGCTTCTCCTCAGCCAGCGCCTGATCGAGCTGTGCGGCGGACATTTCGGCGGTGGCCACGGCGGCGTCAAGATCGGCCTGCGAGTGACCGCCCTTTTCCACGAGTTCGCGAACGCGGCCCAGATCGGCTTCGGACTTCTGTTTCTGACTTCGGGCGGAGCGCAACGCCGACGCGGCGGATTCGAGCGCGGCATTATAGGTTTCCGGATCCAACTGCACGAGGAACTGCCCCTTTTCGACACGCTGGCCTTCCTTAACGGTCAAGTCAACGATCCGGCCGGGAATTTCCGCGGACACCTTGACCTCTTCCACCGGCTCCACCGTCCCGGATGCGGAAACCGTGGCGACTAAGCGGCGTTGGGCGGCGGTTTCAACGGTCACGACGACTCTGGTATCTTTAGTCTTGGATTTGTAGACCGCGAAGGCCGCGGCCGCGACGACCAGCGCCACGATGATAATCCAAAGCCACGTTTTTTTCTTCTTCTTCATGAGAGTTTCTCTGTTATGTGCGGCAACCCGGCAACCAGAAGCATCGGAACGGAGAGGCATCCGCGCCGGAATCGGGGTGTTCAGTTGATCCGAGAGGAAATGGGCGCAGAATGTTGCACAATGTAATCATTACAATCGCTTCTGTCCAGTCCGTAGCGGAGGCGAGCGGCCGGAATTGGTACTGAGCTTGCATTACCGGGTTACGAATGTTATCCGATTTCGAAACCTACAGGTACTGACTGCATGTCACCCTATTCCGAAATCCAGGCTGAGATTGTCGCCCCGCTTCGGCAGTTTTTGGAGAGTTTTTCCCAAGAGCTTACTGAACAACAGTTTATACCGGCGTTTCGAGAGGAACTCAAACGGCTCCTCGGTGCCGTAGACGGTCTTGGGCGCTCCGAAGCCACACTCCAACAGATTGCGCAGAGCGTTGAACAGCTCCGGGATGTGTTCACTCCTGCCGGGACAAGACTGCTCGAGGGGGCAAAGGAGCTTGAGGAGGCAATGCGCAGCAATACCTCGCAGATTCGGGAGCAAGCCGAAGAGGTGTTGCGTGATCTGCTGGAAACCCATACCAAATTAGAATCCAGCCTGCGTAGCGAAGCCGGGTTGGTGCAAGAACATACGGCGGTTAGTCGGGACGCTCTGAGCCGAACGGTGACGGATGTTGAAGATCGGTTAAAGGGGCTGGCTTCGCACCTCGAAAATCTTTGTGAAAAGATGAATTCCGAGGTTGCGGCGGTGGCCTCTCCTGTTCCGCAGCCAGCCGCCCCTGCGGCCCCCGCTCCAGAACCGACGCCGGTCCCGGTGGTGATGGGCATTCCCGAAGATCTGCGCGATCTGCTGAACCGGACTCAGGAAGCACTCACGGAGCGGCTGGAAGAGCAGCGGCGGGACATCGCCGAGAACCTCACGCAGGTTCGCTCGGACGAGAGTCAACGGCTGCTCAAGCTCGATCAGCGGATTTCGGAAGCCCTTTCTTCCGTAGGGCCGCAGATTCAGGGCGAACTCGAAACGGCCGTTTCCCGGCTGCGCGATCAGATGCAGACGCTGATTCTGGCGGAAATGGAATCGCAGAAGCGGCCACCCGCGGGCGACTCATCCGCAACCGAGAGCGTTCCCGCCGCGGAACTCACGTCGAGTCTGGCCGCGAGCGAGACGCGGATTTTGCGGGAGATCGCCGCGTTGCAGAAGGGTCAGAAGAGCGAACAGTCGGAATCCGAGCGGCTGCTGCGGGAGCTGGCGCACGGCTTCGAGGACGCGGCCGATCGGCACGCTCAGCAAGCCGAGGCCGAAACCAAGGCCGTGAAGGAATCGCTCGCGGCGCTGCAGCGGCTGGTGGCGCAGCTTCGCGAAAGCGCGCAGCAGGATCGCGAACAACACAGCGCCGTGCTGACCAACCTCGACACGCTGGTGAAGCAACAGCGCGAACAGCAGCAGACGGCCGACGGTGAACTGGCGCAGACGCGCACCAAGCTCGACGCGCAGGCGCGGCTGCTCGAGCAAAAGATCGAGGAAGACCGGAACACTCTCGGTCAACTGACGGCGGCCGTGAACCGGGCCGAGCAGGCGGCCGCGAAAGCCATCGAACTCTCACTCAGCGACGGGCGGGCGCAGCGCGATAAAATCGAGAGCGGCATCAAGGAACTGCGCGACCGCATGGATCGCGCGCAGCAGGCGGAAGACGGACGCACTCAGGATATGCTGCGGCACATCGCCGAAGCGTGGACAGAGGCGCTGGAAGCGCTGCGTGATTTCGTGCAAAAGACGGTGGCCGGACGCACGGATTCCATTATCACCCGGCTGGAGGGTTTGGATGCGCGGCTGGCTGAATCGGGACAATCGGGCAGCACGCTTCAACGGGATATCCAGAGCGAACTGCGCCGAATCGGCGGCGTTTTCGACGAGCGGCTGGAGAGCGTGAAATCCACCACGGAGTCGTTCACGACGGCGATGGAGGGACACGTCAAGGCGGTATCGGGCGACGTGGCGGCGCTGCGCTCCAAGCAGGACCAATCGCTGGCGGTGCTCAAGGAAGCGATTCGCGCCAACTACGACGAGAGCGCGGCGCGGCTGAAAGAGGTGGTGGAGACCGCCTACGACAGCTTCGTCAAGCAGACGTCGAACATTCCGCAGGTGATTGACCGCTTCACTCACCTCTTGCAGTCGCTCCATCAAAGCGATCAGCTCGCCTTGCAGACGATCGGCAGCGACACGAAGAACGTGCTCAGTCTCGCGTCGGAGAAATTCGAGGTGCTGGTCACCGACAACGCCGCCATGAAGAAATTCTTCCCGCTGCTCGACAAGAAGCTGGAAAAACATTCGAACGAACTCGACATGGTGCGCAAGGCACAGGTGCGGCAGGATCAGGAACTCGAACAGCTGCCCGGCTCGCTCGGCGAACTGCGGCAATGGCAGGACGAACAGCTGCGGGAAATCCGCGGACAACTCAAGCAGATGGAAGATGACGATCGCGAAAGCAGCCAGCAATTGCGCACGGAGCTGGAAACCGTGAAAAACGAACAAGCCTCGTTCCAGAACGAAGGTCTGCCGGGCTTCCGCCGCGAGCTGTCCCAGTTGATGGCCTCCAAGCTCGAGTTTATCGAGAGTACGCTTCACGAACGTCAGGAGAGTCTGCAGAAGGCCATGCAGCAGGCCATCGAACGTCAGCGCGCCTCGGGAGCGAAAACGTTCCGCATGGTGGGGCTGCTGATATTCGCCTCCATGGCGCTGCAAATTCTCTTCTATCTCCTGTCCACACCCGGAGGCGGTCACTGAGCGTGAGCACTCCGTTCCAGAACACGGCGGAGGCTGCCGCCACGCTGTACGATCGCTGGTTTGAGGCGGCGCGGCACCGTCCGCAGCGCAGCGCGACACCGTCGCTGCTCGAGCTGCAGACGATCTGCCGCGAGGCGGGAGTGTCGCTGCCCGATCTGGACAGTTTCGCCCGGATCCACGATCTGCTGCCGTTGGTGATGGTGTGCAGTCAGGACGTCGAGCTGGCCGCCGAGGTGGCCAAGCGGTTCGGTTTCAATCCGAGCTGGACGAATGTTCCCGATGAGGCGATCATCTGGT
>JAQTRJ010000151.1 GCA_028711875.1 bacterium
CTTGCGTGTTCTTTCTCGGGACGATTCCCTATCCGCCGGCGAGAGTCATGATCGAGCATGGCCTGCGCGTCGCCGTCGCCACGGATATGAATCCGGGCTCTGCGATGACGGAATCTCTCCCATTCTGTCTGACCGCTGCAGCGATTCACTGCAAAATGACTCCAGCCGAGTTGCTGTGGGGAGTGACGATGGATGCGGCTCGCGCACTGGGCGCGGAAGAATCCGTCGGCTCGCTTGAAGCGGGGAAATTCGGAGACGTTTCCCTATGGCACGTTCCGGATTTAGAATCGCTTTCCTATCACTTCGGCGGCATGCGCGCGGCGGCGGTAGTGATCGGGGGCGAGATTGCGTGGGAAGATTGTGATGGTGCCTCTCGATATTAGCGTTGGGACATCGGGCTGGAAATTCGACGATTGGGCGGGAACGTTCTATCCGCTTCGCGTTCCAAAAAACAAATGGCTGGAGTACTACGCGGCGCGTTTTCCGATTGGTGAGATCAACAGCACTTACTACCGTATCGCTCCGCCGTCGGTGTATGACGCGATTGCGCGTAAGACTCCGAGCGAGTTCCGGCTGTTTGTTAAGGTTCACGGCGACGTCACGCACTCGCGGAGCGATCCGCTCGGTTCGCTGCGTTGTCTGCTCCAGGCGATTCAGCCGCTGCGGGAAAGCGGCAAGCTGCTGGGATTGCTGGCGCAGTTCCCGCGGGAGTTTCGATTTTCCGCGAGCAATCTAAGCTATCTTCTGATGTTGGCTGAGCGCTGCAGCGGTGCGTGCCTCTGCGTGGAATTCCGCCACGGAAGCTGGGTATGCGAAGAGGCCATCGCGCCGCTTCGCGAAAACGGAATCGCCTGGGTAACTCCGGACGAACCGGCGCTTCCCGACCTTGTGCCATTCCGCCTTATCACCACAGCGGACATCGCGTATATTCGTCTGCACGGGCGAAACGCAACGGCGTGGCGTGACCCGAGCGCCGGAGATCGCTATGACTATGACTACAGTGAACAGGAATTAACCACGATCGGAGAAGCGATATTGCGAAGCGAAGTTTCGGTTAAAGCCGGCTATATCCTGTTCAACAACTGTCATCTTGGGCAAGCGCCGCGCAACGCATGGTGGATGCAAACGTGGCTGAACGGTCATGACGCAGGTCGTTGACGCGAGGAGACGCAGAGTGGACTCGATATTCCAGCGCATCAGCCATTCCGCAGGAGCGGATCATTGGCGACTCTTTCGCGTGGTTTCCGCCCAGTATAATCGGCTGACTTCACTGCTGAATACCCTGAACTGCACGATCGGCGCGATTCCCGTCGAGTCATCGTTGCTGATGCGGACCAGCGTGATCTCAGATGACCGAGCGGTTATGGGCATCATCGAACCGGCCGCGCTGTCGCCTTCACCGTTTTATTTGCGGCCGGAATCGTTTTGCATCGCCTATACCGATGATCCGGAGGCGGCATCCGAGTATCGGGATCTCCTGGGATGGATCCCCGAGACGTCCGCGAAAAATCCCCTCGAACCTGTGTCGCTGCTATGGATGGTTCTTCAGACGGAAGAACGAATGGCGTGGCTGGATCTGGAATGTCAAGTGCTGCGCGCGCTGCAGGCACTCGGGCAGCCGAACATCGAGGGCGAACCGTTGTTCGTCAACTTGGGGCGAAATCTTCGCGATCTGCTGTCGCCCGATCAGATCGAGTTCCAAATGGAATCGCCGGGAGATTTCTGGCCCGGCCGGCCCGCGGGATGGACGTGGGTCGAGTGCGGCGGCCGCGAACCGATTCGCGCGTTCGTTACGCCGCGCCTGCAGCGGCTGGTGTATCGTCGGGAACGCGTGATGTTCATCGAGGATCTGGCAACCGCCTCCGACATTCAGATCGAGAGCGCTACGCACGAGCAGCAGTTCCGCTCGTGCATTCTTCTGCCATTGGTCTGCGGCGCGGAACCGTTCGGGACCCTGCGCCTTTTCTATCGAACTCCGCTGACGCCGCTGCCCGGAGACGTCGAAGCGCTCGAATTGCTGCGCCGGGAATTGAGCGTCTTGATGGATCGCGGACGAACGCATCTTCTCATGCAGCGGATGGCGACCGTGGATGGGCTGACCAATCTCTTCAACCATCGCTTCTTTCTCGATCAGGCTCGAACAGAATTTCAACGCGCGCTCCGTTATCAGAAACGGATGGCGCTCATCATGATTGATATTGACGATTTCAAGCACTACAACGACACCTACGGTCACCTGGCTGGCGACCGAGTCCTCGCTGAGACGGCGCGAACGATCCGCGGCGTTGTGCGAGATATTGACTTTGTGGCTCGCTACGGTGGAGAGGAATTTGCCCTGATCCTGCCGGAAGTGGACGCGCAAAACGGACTGGTCGTTGCCGAAAAAATCCGCGCTTCAGTGGAATCGCTGCGCTTCATTTCCGACGACGGAGAAGCCGTGGGTTCCATAACGGTATCGTGCGGAGTTACCGACAACGCGGAGGCATCGGCTCCCGAAGACATGATCAAGCGTGCCGATGACGCACTGTATTGGGTGAAGCGGCACGGAAGAAACCTTGTGCAACTGGCTTCAGGCCATCATGATGACTGATCGTTTGCAGATTCTTTTCGCCACGGCGGAAATGTCTCCGTTCAGCAAGACAGGCGGGCTGGCGGACGTCAGCAGCGCGCTTCCTGCGGCACTGGCGGAGGCCGGATGCCGCGTGCGGGTGCTCACTCCATGCTACGGATCCGTGGATCGCAAGCGCTATGGAATCGAGCGGTTCTCTTCCATCGGCGATTTCGCGTTCGATGTCCGAGGCCGGGCGATTCGCGCCGGTTTCAGCCGATGGGAATCTTCGCAGTCTGGATTAGAAGTGCTCTTCGTCGAGTGCGATCCGCTTTGTGATCGGCCGGGAATCTATTCGGATCCCCGTACGGGCGCAGACTATGAAGACAACGATTTTCGCTATCTTCTCTTAGCCACGGCCGCCTTTGAGCTCTGCCGGGCTGCGGACTGGCGGCCGAGCATTTTTCACTGCAACGATTGGCAGACGGCACTGATCCCCTTCCTTCTGAGCCAGACGGCTCGGGGAAGCGCGTTTGAAGATGCCCGCTCGATCTTGACCATCCATAACATCGCCTATCAGGGCGCGTTTGCAGGCGATGCCATGGAGTGTCTTGATCAGGCGAGCGCCTATCGGTATCCCGGCGGTCCGTTTGAGTTTCAGGGGCGGGTAAATTTCCTGAAAGCGGGCATTGAGTTTGCCGACGCAGTGAATACCGTCTCTCCGACCTACGCGCGAGAGATCCAAACGAATGTTGAATACGGTTATGGAATGGAGGCCGCGCTGCGCGCCCGAGGCGACGGTGTCGTTGGTATTCTGAATGGTCTCGATGTGCGGTCGTGGAATCCGGAAACGGATTCGCACATCGCAGCGACCTACACCGCCACATCGCTCGAACGTAAGCGTCTGAATAAGGAGGCGCTGTGCCGACAATGCGGTTTGCCGTTCGAGGATTCGATCCCGCTCATCGGAATGATTTCCCGGCTGACGGCGCAGAAAGGATTCGAGATTCTCGTTCCGGTGCTCTCCAAGATCATCGGGTTGCCTTGTCGGATGGTCATTTTGGGCAGCGGTGATCCGCAGCTCAGCCATACGCTGCGCGAGTTCGCGAGGCAACATGCCGATCGCGTTTGCGTTCATCTGGGGTATGACGATGAATTGGCGCATCGCATCGAAGCGGGCGCGGACCTGTTCCTGATGCCATCTCACTATGAGCCGTGCGGATTGAATCAAATGATGAGTATGCGTTACGGGACGCTGCCGATCGTGCGCGCTACCGGCGGTCTGGCGGATACGGTGACGGATGCGGATGCCGATCCGGAACGCGGGACAGGCTTCACTTTCTATCACTATCATTCCCAGGATCTCGAGCGAGCCGTGAAGCGGGCGATCGCCGCCTTCGCCGATCGGGATCGCTGGCGGAAAATTCAACGCACCGCGATGGCGCGGGATTTCTCATGGAATCGTTCGGCCGAGCGGTATCTAGACCTCTATCAATCATGTCTTCAGCGACCTGGCCGCGCTGCGCCCTTGCCTGCGTAGCGGCGGTGCTGCAACTGGCATTTGGCGAACCCGCTGCGTCCGACGAGCCGACGTGGATTCGCATTCTGCCATCCGCCGAAGTCACGCTCCGTGATCCACGTCGCCTTTCTGTCTCGGTGGAGGGGCTGCTGTATGTGGCGGATACGGGACATCATCGAATCCTGGCCCTGGACAGCGCCGGAAACGTGGTCGCGGAAACGGGCGGTATGGGAACGGCACACGGACAATTTCGTTGGCCGACCGACGTGGTGGCGGATCGCGGAAACGTCGTGTGGGTGCTGGATTGGGGAAACCGCCGCATCGAAAAATTCACGCGCTTGCTCGTATACCAGGGAACGCTGGAGATTCCTGATCGCAACGGCGAAACCGCCGCCCAGCCGGAGGCTCTGGCAGTATCCCTGCAGGGCGATTTGTTCGTCTTCGACCGCGATGGCGGACGAATGATCCGATATGATCCGCTGTTCCGTCCTCAGGCCGAACTGGGAGGGGGAAGCGGATCGCAGTTCATCTCGAATGTCCATGCGATGACGTTTGTGCCGCGATACGGACTCTGTTGGTGGGAACGGGGAAGCGAGGAAATCCGCCGCACGGACCCGCTTCTGAATCCGATCTCGTCGTTGCGTTTGGATGGTCCGGCCGATGAATTATCGCTGGCGACGGCAGACACGTGCCTGCTGTATGGATCGCTGTCGGGTTTATTCCGTTCATGTGATCTCTATCATCCGGCTGAAACGCTGTTCGAACCGTTCGAGGGGGATTCGAGTGTCTTCACGTCCGTAACGAGTCTGTCGGTGGGGCCGGATCGGCGGATCTACATTCTGGATGCCCGCCAAGGCTCCGTCTATCGCCTCAGCGCCGCACGGGAGTGAATGTTCGCGGCGATATCATGCAGACGGTTTTGGCTCAGGGGCGGATTCGTTTCGTGCCTGATGCTGTTGGCGATGGCAACGTGCGCTCCGCTGTTGGCGCAGCCGCTGCGTTCCGCTTCGATCACCTATACAGCGGAAGCACCACAGGATACACTGCTGAATTTGCCCGTGCGCTGGGTGGTGCTGGATTCCCTGCGCATCTATCGCAATGGCGAGTTGTTGCCGGAGTATCAACAATGGCGAATCGTCGAGCCTGGTAATCGGATTTGGATTTATCGTTTGCTCGGCCCGCGGGATACAGTGCGCGTGGAGTACAGCTATCGTCCGTTTCCGTTGCTGCGCAGCTATGCGCGCCGCACTCTGCGCGATATCGTCCGCTACGCGAATTCCGACAGCACGATGGACTCGCTTCGCATCGCGCCCGCTCCGGTGGCGGAAGTGGCGGCCGCGGAAGGGTGGAGTCGGCTGAATAAATCCGGTTCGCTGATACGCAGCGTCCAAATCGGAACTGATCAGGATTTGGCGCTGGAGTCGGCGTTGAATCTGCAGATTCAGGGACGTGTCGGCAAGGACGTGGACGTGATCGCCGCCCTCACCGATCAATCCACCCCTATTCAGCCGGAAGGCACAACGGAATCCCTGAGCGAGCTGGAAAAAATTTTCATTTCGGTGCGCGCGCCGCACTGGACAACGACGCTGGGCGATTACACACTGGACCTGGCCGGAGGGCAATACGACGGTTACAGCCGCAAACTGACCGGAGTCATGGGCGAGATCAACGTCGCCGACGTGCGCGTGACCGGTTCCGGAGCGGCCAGCCGCGGACAATTCTTCAGCTATTCGTTTAACGGACAGGAAGCGAATCAGGGACCGTATCCGTTGCCGGGCAGGCACGGTGAAGTGGGGATTGTGATTCTGGCGGGAACCGAGCGGGTGTGGCTTGACGGTGAACTGCTGAGGCGCGGTGAAGGCAACGACTATACGATTGACTATTCGGCGGGGGAGATCCGGTTCACCGCGCGGCGATTGATCACGTCCGATTCGCGCGTCGTGGCGGACTATGAGTAC
>JAQTRJ010000152.1 GCA_028711875.1 bacterium
TACATGTGGAGCGGCACCGGTGCGGTTCAGCTGCCGGAAGGGTCGTGGGGATTCGTCGTGCCGTCCATCGCAATTCCCACGCTGCTCGGAACGCTCTCGGGCGGGCCGCTGGGCAGCTTGCTGAATCGTCGCTACGGAAAAAAATCATTCCGTTACGTATTCGCCGTTTTTCTGGTCGCGATGGCGCTGCGCGTGTATTTCAAGGGATAGAGTTTTTCATCATGTCCCCTGTTTCTCAAACTCATCTCAATCTCCCGCTCATCGCGCGCGGCAAGGTTCGCGACATTTACGAACTCGACCGCGAGCATCTGGTCATCGTCACCTCGGATCGTCTGTCGGCGTTCGACGTGGTGCTGCCCGATCCGATTCCGGGGAAGGGTGCCGTCCTCACAAAGCTCACGCGGTTCTGGATGGACAAGCTCGCGCGCGTGGTTCCGAATCATCTACCCCGCGAGCGGCAAACATTCGATGCGATGAAGACGGAGCTTGCATCGCAGGAGCCGGAACTCACGGCCGACCACATCGAGATCGTGCGCAAGGCAAAGGTTTTTCCCATCGAGTGCGTGGTGCGCGGATACATCACGGGTTCCGGCTGGAAGGATTATCAGAAGACGGGGGAAGTCTGCGGATACAAACTTCCTGCGGGCTTGAAGCAATGCGCGCGCTTGCCGGAGCCGCTGTTCACTCCTTCCACGAAAGCCACGACCGGCCACGACGAAAACATTTCCGCCCGGCAGGCAGCGAATATCATAGGAAAAGAGGCGGCGGATCGTTTGGCTGAGGCGTCGCTCGCGCTGTACAGAGCGGGAGCGGAGTGGGCGGAGAAACGCGGGATTCTCATCGCCGATACGAAATTTGAATTCGGAGTGATTGACGGCGGGATTCACGTGGTGGACGAGGTGCTGACTCCCGACAGCAGCCGTTTCTGGCCTGCTGACCGCTACGAACCGGGCCGCGATCAGCCGAGCTTCGACAAACAGATAGTCCGCAACCATCTGCTCGACATCGGCTGGAACAAGACTCCCCCCGCTCCCACACTTCCGCCCGAAATCATCTCGAAAACGTCACAGGCGTATCAGGAAATCTTGAGACGGCTGACGGAATAAACCATCCGCCTGTCACTTGCTCGCGCATCGGGAGGGAACATGCCGAGATTCCATTCCTTACTTCTGTTCCTATTCGTTCTGTCCGCAGCACATCCGGCGTTCTGTCAGTGGGACCGCACGGTGGTCATTTCTCCTGACAGTTTCTACAATGCTTGGCCACAGATCGTGGTGGACGATTCCTTTCACCTCCATGTCTTTTGTGCGAGGGGACTTAACGGAATCTCTGGGTTCCCGTCTTCGCTTTTTCATTTGAAGTTCGACAGTTGGGGCAACCTCTTGAGTGGTCCAACCGAACTCTTGCCGGGGAATCACTATGTTGATTATTCTCCGGGAGTTCTGCTCGATCGCAACGGCGTAATCCACTTGCTTTGGAGCCGCAGCTCGGATTGGCCCGTGCCGCCGCAAGTAATCTATGCCCGACTCAACACGAACGGAGAGTTTCTTACGCCGCCTACGGTCACTAATACAACTGGTTGCGTCCAGAAAGGAATGAATCTGGTTCAGAACATCAACGGTGATGTCTGGGCGGTCGGTGAGTCCCAGATGGCGGCTTTTCATGAGAACGGGGAGATGTTCGTTCCTTTCCAACCTATCTTCCCGCCGGAGAGCAATTCGCAGGCGATGAGCGCTTGTGCCAGTGTATCTCCTGACGGACATATATATGCCGCTGTGAGATATTTTTCTCCCGGTGACACACAGTGCATCGCGGTCACGCGACTCGATACCTCAGTCCGCGAAGCCACCATTATCCTGCCCGGAACCTCGCCAACGGATCCAGTTGACATGGGAGTTGCAGCCTTCTTCATTGATACGACGGGTACGTGGCACTCAAAACTCGGTCGCGACTATTGGGGACTCTTCTATCAGCGCAATCTGCCAGACGGCAGTATGACGGACACGTTATCTATTGACCCCTATGGCACTGCCGGGACATATTTTGAGCTGGTTGGCGGAGATACTCTTGTCACCCTATCCGACCATATAGGCCCACCCTTCCGTTGTGGAATCAAATTAGATGGAACATGGGCCTATCGCCCAATCGAGATGGCGGTTCCAGATTGGTTCTTGCTGGGAGAACTGTATCACTTTGCATGGAAGGAAGGCAGCTACTGGATTCTCGGCCTTCGTTTCCGGCCCAATGACGCACACAGCATCGCCATGATTCACGTTCCCGGTCCCAATGAGCCGCCGAATGCGGTAGATGACCGAACTCCGCGATCAGAGATTTGCACATTCATCCTTTCACCCAATCCCACCACCGGCCCGCTGTTCATTCATGGCCCGCTCGAACACGTGCAGGAGGTGGCCGTGTTCAACATCCTCGGTCAACGTGTTTGGCTCGTCGAACCTCAGCCGGGAAGTGCGCCGTTCATTCTGCCGAATCTCTCCACTCTGCCCGCCGGGCCGTACTTCGTCAACGTTCGAACCGCGAACGAGACCTTCGTACAGAAGATCATCCTTCAAAGGTGATCCCGTCACGTTGTGTCCGGCAGCCAAGCCCATGATCGTCGTGCGGTTATCATGATCGGTTGGAAAATATTTTCTGACAAAACGAACTGCGTTACCATAAGAAAAATCTGAAAATCTGAAACACTGAAAAGCTGAAATCGAGCGGAAAATGGGCGGCATGGCCGTCTTTTTTTCTGATGGGATTGAATTCTGTGAAATTAGGGAAAGGGGCAGGAGGTCGGGCGAGGTGACTATATAATAGGAAGAGAAGCGGGCGGAGTCAAGAGGAATTGAATATTTGTTCATGTCGCGACTGAAACTGAGGTTGGATGGGATTGGCACTGGAGATACAATGGTGCCACGTGAAAAAGGAGAGGCGAGGCAACGGGAAAACTTCAAACTGAAAACTTAACACTTAAAAAAGACAAGATATTAAATGCGGCGACTCCACTGTTGGGAATCGGGATTCCGGCAGGGACACAGTCCCTGCTCGGCGGACTCCCCCTTTCTGTTCCCCCCACGAAGTGGGGGGAAGGAAGACGAAGAGCGATTCTTCATTTCTTTCAGAAGGAAGGCGGAGAGAGATTCTTCACTTCTTTCAGAAGGAAGGCGGAGAGAGATTCTTCACTTCGTTCAGAATAACAGCGAGGTGAAGTTCAGAATGAGAGGCCGATTTTCGAGCGCATCTCGTGCGCAGGCCAGCGCATAACAATCGCGAAAGCGGATCAGAACTATTTTTTAATTCATTAATAAATAATTATATATATTGTTGGCAAGCGAGTTGCCTAATGAGCAGACAGTTGGAACGCAATCAATACTAATAGGAGATGAGGAGATCATGAAAACTTCTCTGTTCACATTCGCGGCAGTCATGCTGTTGGCCACAGCCCTGTTCGCCCAGCCAATGCCAGGCTCGGTGATGGGTATCGTAACTCTTCAGGACGGAACTCCGGCACAGGAAGCCATGGTCTTCCTTGATGGAGTTCACGGCGGTCACGGGCACCCCGGCGGGCCGATGCCGCATTTCCGCATCCCCACCAATCCCGATGGCCAATTTGGATTTCGGGACGTTCCGCCCGGACCCTACACGATCAGCGCCATGCAGCCACGCGGAGGTTTTGCGGCGGAACTGATCGAGGTTTTCCCGGAGCAAACCACGAACGTGACGCTGGTTCTGGGCACTCGTCCGCCGGAACACCCCGACTCGCTGGTGACCGTGGAATTGTCCGGAATCGCCATCGTTGAAGTCATTCCGCCCGATTCCATGCGTCCCGAGATTATCCGCTATTTCCTGGACGTGGATGGCAATGAGGTCGCGGACTATGAATTGTCGTTCGGTCCTCCGTGGTACGATCCGGGCAACGGCAACACCCGTCCCGAGTACGGCGCTGAGATCACCGTCATGGGCGGCCTGCTGACGCACACCGATCCGCCGGTTGTCGTGGTCTTCGAGCTGAACGGATTGTTCTGGCGCGATCCGCGCGGCGGACACGGCGGACACGGCGGCGGCGATCACTGGCGGCACGGCTGCAATCCCGACAGTCTGACCGTTGTGGATCTCGAGGGACTGGCGATCGTGCACGTCGGGGAAGGCTTCCACGGCGAATTCACGCGCTACTTCCTGAATACCGATGACGACACTCTTCCCAACTATGTGCTCGATTTCGGCGGGCCGGACTACGTTCCGCCCAGTGAAGCTCAGCTTCCCGAAGACGGCGACGAAATCGTGATCGTGGGCGGCGAACTCTATTGCCCGAACCGGCCGGCCGAACTTCCGCCGATCGTGATCGTGTATGAGATCAACGGTCTGCTCTGGCGGGTACCGGGCGACACGGTGGGTCTCGGCCCGATGCCGCTCAGCACAGGCGAGCCGGTGGCGATTGGCGCCGCGGTGTCGTACCTGACGGCGCACAACTATCCGAATCCGTTCAATCCCTCGACTACCATCAGCTACTCGATTCCGATGGCGGGCGACGTGCGGATCATGGTGTTCGATATCACCGGGCGCGAAGTGGCGACGCTGGTCAATGCCTATCAAACCGCGGGCAGCTATGCCGTGCACTTCGACGGCAGCGCGCTGGCTTCGGGCATTTACTTCTACCGCGTGAGCGTGGCCGGGCAGCACTTCACGCAGCGCATGGTGCTGATGAAATAGTTTCTTGAACGGCGGGGCGAATCTGGAGATTCGCCGCCGCGGGCCTTTGGATAGTGGTTCGCCTGTTTCCCGTGACACGGAAACACCTCTCAACCGGCAGCCCCCTTCGCGAGAAGGGGGCTGCCGGTGTGTTTCCGGGGGAGAGAGAAAACGCAAGGTGGTTCCGGCCGGGTTACGCGCGGAGAAAATATCGCGAGGAGACTATCTCTGCGTTGAACCCGGCTCGGCGAGTGTTGTACGGAAGATTCCGGGCACGCGGGGACGCATGCCTCGGCGAAATAAGAGGGACGCGCGGCGAAATTTTTGGGGACGCGTGCTTCGGCGAAATAAGAGGGACACGCGGAGAAATTTTTGGGGACGGATGCCTCGGCGAACAATGAAGGGTGACTCTGGAGAGTCACCACCGGGATAAAAAAAGAATCGTGTCGCTATGAAGAGCGCATGTCCATGCGGCACTACGGGAATAGACGACTGCGTGAAACGAAAGCTGGCGAAATGCGCCGCACTTGAGAGCCGACACCGCGGTCAACTGCCGCTTCCCTCTACAAGCGGGCGCGATGAATCGGCCGCTACAATTTGCAGAGTTTGTGTTGACGGAGAGCAACCTACAGGAGAGAGCATAGCGATGTAAACAGAGCATTCGGTTTTCGGAATTGAAGAACGCGCGATCACATGTGCGCGCTGCGGATTGGTCTGGGGCTTGCCAATACCTCTATCGAGACACGATGATAGAGGGATTGCCAGACGATGTTCAGACCCGCCGAGCGCAAGCTCTTTCAACGACTTACTCCCTTTCTGACGATCGCCGCCACTATGCTGTGCGTTGCAAGTAGCCCGTTGGCACTCCGCAACGAGTTGCAGGCGCAAAACCTGTCGGCGGAATCCATCAACACGTTCGCCAAGACGGATTCGCTGCTTTTGACGGTGTATAATCCGAAAGTCAGCCCCGGAAAAGGCACGGGTTGGAAACCGTTCAACCGGATGCGTTGGTTTCTCGGCCAGCGGGCATCGGAAGACGGAGACGTTCCGCAGGGAGCGCGGATGCGCGCCTGGGAAGAGAAGCGGGCGAGCCGCGACCGCACGCCGTCTCTCGACGAAAACTGGACGTGCATCGGCCCGACCAACTACGCGGGGCGGATTATCGCGCTGGCATGGCACCCCACGAACACGAGTATCATCTACGCCGGATCGGCCTCGGGCGGTCTGTGGAAAACGACCAACTCGGGAACGAGCTGGACGCCCATGACCGACGATCTGCCGAGTCTGGCGGTCGGTTCGGT
>JAQTRJ010000153.1 GCA_028711875.1 bacterium
GGCGGGCCGCCCCGGTGCAGGTGCCGGGTTTCACGGCGTCAGATGATACCTACTGCACGCACGTGGCTCTGTTGTTGACCGATGTCGCCAACGAAACGGGCTACGTGATTCTGCGCGGCAGCGCTCCCTATGATTCGGTGGCCGCTGATATGACCACATACAACGACAACAATGCGGTGGCCGGGACGCAGTACACCTATCAGGTGCGGGGGAAGAACGACTGCGGCTATGGCACCGCGAGCGCGGGAGACAATGGCCGCCGTAAGGCTCCGCCGGGACAAGTGACAGGAGTACAAGCAAGTGACGGGGAGCACTGCTGGGGTGTGCGAGTGACATGGACTACTCTCACCGCCGACAGCTTCCAGATCAATCGTGATGGCACACGCATCGGGGCAACGCTCAGCGGAATAATCGCATACGATGACTCGACGGCCTTGCCCGGCATTCCCTACGATTTCTCCGTCATCGCCTTCAATATGTGCGGTTCAGGAATCGAATCGAGCGTCAATCAAGGTTCGCGCGGATACGCCCCGCCGGTGACCGGTGTGACGGCAACGATGGACGATTGCTTCCAATGCGTGATTGAATGGAACGACATCGCCGATGAAGACAGCTTCGTGGTCTTTCGTAACGGAATCCGTATCGGGGCAACGGCACCTGATCAGACAACGTTCACCGATGTCACTGGAACGCAAGGCATTGTGTACTCATACACAATCATTGTATGGCAAGGCGCCTGCGAAAGCATGCCTTCCATCCCCGCATCCGGCCGACGCCTCGGCCCTCCACCATCGCCTTCCGGTCTGTCTGCATCCACGGATCAATGTGATCGCATCATTATTTCATGGACGGACGTGGATCAGGACATGGGTTATCTCATCCGCCGCAACGGGCAGTTTCTGGCATTCGTGGATCGCGACACCACTCACTATGAGGATTCTCCCTCCTACGGAATAAAATCCTACACCGTTCAAGCCATCAACGAGTGCGGTGCGGGTGTAGCAGCTGGACCCGTAAGCGGACAGCGAATGACTGTGCCCAGCATTACACTTGATACGGTTCTCGTTTCCTGTCAAGAGATTGTATTGGAATGGACTGCCTCATCCGAGACCGACTGGACGCGCATATTCCGGAATGGAATACTGTTCGATTCTATCGCTGCACCACAGAACTCTTTCGTCATCACTGAGACCGTGGCCGGTGAATACTTGTTCACGGTCGCCGCTGCCAACGAGTGCGGCGCATCGGAATTCTCCGATACGCTCTTGGCCACGATTGCCAGTTTTCCACAGTCACCTTCGTCTGTTGAGTTCACTGACAACGGCTGCGACAGCCTTACTGTCCTTTGGACCAACGGCGGCGGTTCCTTCGCTTTCTTCCGAGTCTTCCGGGACAGCGTTCTGATGGCGACGATTCCGCAGTCTGAAACAAGCTGGGTGGATACAGATGTCATCATCGGCGAATCGTACACCTACTGGGTATCCGCGTTCAGCGACACTTGCGGTGCGAGCGATCCATCGGCTCCGATTGTCGCGACGATCTCCAATTCCGAACCACTGGCCACTCCTGAACTCCTCATTATTGCTCAAGGTCAGAATGCCGTGTTGACGTGGGGAGCAATTGACGAAACCACCAACGGTTGCCCCGCTATGACCAGTGGCTATCTTGTCTTCTACTCGCCTGAAGCGGCCGGACCATACTACTATCACGGATTCACCACCGATACGTCGTATGTTCACACGCGAGTGATCCAATTTGCCGAGGGCATGAACTATCAAATAGTAGCCTATGCCGGGCCACTGGCTCGCATTGCCAACATCGAGCGCGGAACTCCGATGGATGAACTGATCTCCCTGCCTAATCCCAAATAACCTCGATCCGCAGTCATGCACAGTCATTCGAGTGCCCGGTAATTCAGGGCACTTTTACTCTCGTATCCACAATTCTTCCATTCTCCTGCATATTTTCGGGAACAAAATCTTGACTTTCACCGTTTAATGTTGTATATTACACTCGTGTTATTTAGTTAACGTGCCCAATAACATGATCCAAGCTTCTTTTTAGCGGTTCAGTCTTTCAGATTTTCAGTATTTTCCTACGGTAACGCAGTTCGTTTTGGCAATTTTTTTTCCTTTTCAATTTCCATCTTTCTAAAAGACAAGAGAATATCCCGCACGGGAAACCGTAGGGCCGGGCAATGCGTATTATGACATGAAAGGTCACGTTATCAACGAGAAAATCAGGAAGGGAAATCCCATGAAGAAAATTCTCTCAACCGCGCTCGCTTTCGGTCTGCTCGCGGCCTTCTCCGCTGAAGCCGCAGAATGGACTGTGGATAAGGTTCACTCGAAAATCGGCTTCGCCGTCAAGCACTTGACGATCTCGACCGTGCGCGGTGAATTCACATCCTACGACGCCGCCATTCACTTCGATCCCCAGAAGCCCGAACAGCTGTCGTTCGAGGCCACGATTGACGTGAACTCGATCAGCACCGAAAACGACCGCCGCGATACTCACCTGAAGTCGCCCGATTTCTTCGACGCGGAACACTTCCCGACCATGACCTTCAAATCGAAGACGGCACAGAAAATCGCCGACGGCCAGTTTAAGGTCACCGGCGATCTGACGATTCGCGGCACCACCCGCGAAGTCGTGCTCGACGTGGAAGGACTCCATCAGGTCGTGGAACTCGTGGGAATCAAGAAAACCGCCGCCACCGCCACCGCCACCATCAATCGGCAGGACTTCGGGCTGACGTGGAGTCAGGCTATCGAGACCGGCGGCCTGATCGTGGACGATATGGTGAAAATCATCATCGAAGTCGAGCTCGACATGAAGAGCTGATCCGCTCGCATCTCGCGCACCGGCCCAAGGCCTGCTCCGCGCGGAGCAGGCCTTTGGCCCCCTCAGGAGAGGCCACCCTCCGCCCGTCCCGTCCCGGCAATCCGTCCCGACATTCCGCGGCCCATGCTAACTGCATCCCCCCCATTGGGATAGTTTGCACAAATTACGGCACCATTCCTCACAATCCCGGTTCGAACGGCTTGACAAGCTACGGCGGGAAGTCTATATTTTAAAGTTTGATAGAAAGCCCCGTGCTTCACCCCGCGCTGGCTGCCATTCCCCTGCAAATTTCACTCTAAGAATACCCCAAGGACATCTCGCATGAGCAACATCGGTTCCTACGCTGACCGCGTCAAAGGTTTCAGTTGGGCGATTTCCGAGCAAGAACTCGGCTACCAGCCCGGCGGCATCATCAATATCGGCTGGCACCTGAGCGACCGCCTCTGTCAGAAAGGGCTTGCGGCCAAAAAAGCGTTGCTCTGGGAAGATCATCAGGGAACCGAGAAGACGTTCACCTTCGACGATGTGCGCGTGCTCTCCAATACCTTCGCGGTGTTCTTCCAGAAGCTGGGAATCGAACCGGGCGAGCGGATTTGTCTGTTTATGGATCGCGTGCCCGAGCTGTATATCGGTTTCGCGGGAATTCTCAAGATGGGCGCGATCGCCCAACCGCTGTTCTCCGCCTTTCGCGAAGAATCCCTGGACACGCGATTGGAGAATGCGGCGACGACGGCGGTTCTTACGCAGAAAAAGCATTTGCCGGTGGTGCGGAAAATCCGGCCGCAGCTTCCGCATTTGAAATACGTGATCGTGGTGGACGCGGGCGACGCGCCGCTGCGCGAAGGCGAAATCGCGTTCGACATGGACAGCGCGACGCGCGTGGAACGCTTCGAAGTATTTCCCACGAAAGCCGAAACACCGTCGGTGCTGCACTACACGTCGGGCACGACCGGCCAGCCGAAGGGCGCGCAGCACGTTCATTACTCGCTGATCTCGCAGTATCTGACCAGCAAGTGGGTGCTCGATTTGCAGCCCGACGATGTGTATTGGTGCAACGCCGATCCGGGCTGGGTGACGGGGACGTCCTACGGTATCATCGGCCCGTGGGCGAACGGCACGACGCAGGCTGTGCTCGATTCGGGTTTCAACACGGATCGCTGGTACGCGTTCTTGCAGAAGCATCGCATTACCGTTTGGTACAGCGCGCCGACGGCGATTCGCCTGCTCATGCGCGAGGGCACGGACGCGGTCCGCAAGTACGATCTAAGCTCTCTGCGGCACTTGTGCAGCGTGGGCGAGCCGCTGAACGCGGAAGCCGTGATCTGGTCGCAGGAAGCGTTCGGTCGGCCGTTTCACGACACCTACTGGCAGACGGAAACGGGCTGCATCGTTATCACCAACGTTCCGGGAATGCAAGTCAAGCCCGGCTCGATGGGCAAACCGTTTCCCGGAATCACCGCCACGGTGCTCGATCTGCGAACGCACGAACCGATCACCGAGCCGGGAAAAGTCGGACTGATCGCGCTCCGTCCCGACTGGCCGTCGCTGATCCGCGGCTATCGCAACAATCCGGACGGCTTCGCGAAGAAATTCGTGAACGGCTGGTACATCTGCGGCGATCGCTCGAGCATTGACGCGGACGGTTACTATTGGTTCGTGGGCCGCGACGACGACGTGATCAACACCGGCGGACATCTGGTCGGGCCGTTCGAAATCGAATCGGCATTGCTCGAACATCCGGCGGTGGCGGAGTCGGCGGCGGTCGCGAAACCCGATCCGGTGAACATGGAAGTGGTGAAGGCGTTCGTCGCGCTGAAGCCGGGTTTCGAATCGAGCGACGACCTCGAACTCGAAATCATGAACTTCATTCGCAAAAAGCTCTCGCCGCTCGCCATGCCGCAGGAAATCGAGTTCGTGAAATCGCTGCCCAAGACGCGCTCGGGCAAAATCATGCGCCGCGTGCTGCGCGCGCAGGAGTTCGGCGAGCTGATCGGCGACATCTCGACGCTGGAGAATGATTGAGAAGAGCATCGCCGTTGTCGCTCCCCGAGCGGCAATGGCGCAAAGATATTTACTCGAAGAAGAACTACCCCCCACTATCCCCCCTTATTCTAAGGGGGGAGGGAAAGGATTCGCTTTCTGAACTTTCCCCCCTTTGAAAAAGGGGGGAATTGAAGGGGGGTCGTGGGAAACAGCAATGCGCATCCTGAAAAGCAATCCGGTCACTGATGAAACACGCATACGTGCGCGCGAACTTCGCAAGAACTCCACGATGCTTGAGAAGCGACTCTGGCACGCTCTACGGAATCATCAATCTGGTGTCAAGTTTCGCCGTCAAGTTCCCATCGAATCATATATCGTGGATTTCTATTCACCAAGTCTGGGTCTTGTCATTGAGATAGACGGGGATACACATGCAGCAGATGAAGCGATTGAGTACGATCGGACTCGCGATGGATTTCTTCGTGCACAGGGATTGAAAGTCAAACGCTACACGAATCGCGAGATCATGAACAATCTTGATGGCGTTCTTGCCGACCTGCTCCAAATGATAGACGGTTCTCAGAATTAAGCGACCCCCCACTGTCCCCCCTTATTCCAAGGGGGGAAGGAAGAAAAATGTTCGGAAGTATTTTCACTGACAAAGCGAAGAAGCCCACTGCCAAAGAGTTGCTGGCCGCATTGGGCGACGGCGTAGCACTCTGGAACGGATTCGTGGAGTATCTGCGCGAGGAGTACACACCGGTCAGCGACGAGTGGAAGTTTTATAAGAGCTGGCACTGGAAGCTCGCGAGAAAGACGCGCACGATCTGCTATCTGTTTCCACAGCAGGGATATTTCTCGGTCGCGCTCGTGCTCGGCGAGAAAGCGGTGGCGAAAGCGCGCGAGAGCAAATTGCCGAAGGCAATCTTGAAGCAAATCGAGGAAGCGCGCGTGTACGCGGAGGGGCGCGGCATCTGCGTGGACTGCAAAAAGGCCAGTGACGTGGAGCACGTGAAGACGCTGCTCGCGATCAAGATGGGAACGTGAGAATGGAGCGAATCTGGAGATTCGCCGCCGCGGAAGCCG
>JAQTRJ010000154.1 GCA_028711875.1 bacterium
GAGCTTCTTCGAATCGCGTCCGATCGCTCGCAGTTTTTTCCCGCTGCTCAGCAGCAGTTCCGCCACGACGCTTCCCGTATTCCCCGTTGCTCCCGTAATGGCGTGCATTGCGTCTCCTTCCTTTCATCTTCTTTTCGGTGTCTGTTCATCCAATAGCTCAGGCTTCTGGAGGAAACGGTGGTTGCATCAACCGATCATACTCCTCTTCCACCTCTCTGTGGACCGCGTCAAATTCCAGGCGGAATCCCTGCTCGTCCAGCGACGTCACAAAATCCGCATGGCCGCGCGCTGCGCGATAATCCGGCATGCGCGGCGGCAGCGCCAAATAACGTTCGATCATTCGCGGATCTTCGGCGACGTTGACGATGGCGTGATAGAACACGACCTCGCGATTGCGATAGATCGCCGTACCCGCGATCTTTCGTCCGTGCCGCGCGATATCCGACGTTCCTGCGTGTTCGAGTTCGGTTACGCCAAGCGCATGGAGCGCGCGGATGATAACGCCATTAAAGAGACAGAAATAGTCCGACGATTTTTGCTGCTGCTTGCCAAACAAGGCGAAGGCCACAGCGAGCATGCGCGGCGAGAGTATCACCGCGCATCCGCCCGTGTTGCGCCGCATCACCGGAATTCCATCGGCAAGAATCGTCTCGACGTTCAGCTCAACGCGCGGATCGCTGCCCTTGCCAATCACCGCCATGCGCCGCGGCGGAACGAATACCCGGCAGCGATGCGTCTCGCCATCCGGCGCGTGCAGGTCCGCGTCGGGCAGGTCATAGGGCATCACCCGCAGAGAGTCCGCGTCCGTCATCACAGATGCAGCGGCTTTCCCGACGCCTTGAAACCCGCTTCGAGCACGGTTTCGCTGACCGTCGGATGCGCGTGCACGACGCGCGTCAGATCGTCGAGCGTGCCTTCTGTCTTCATGCACATCGCCGCTTCGGAGATCAGATCGGTGGCGCGCGACGCGACGACGTGCACGCCGAGAATTTCGCCGTATTTCTGATCGGCCAGCACTTTCACAAATCCTTCCGCGTTGCCCTCGACGATGGCCTTGCTGTTCACGTTCAGCGGAAAATCCCCCCGCACGTAGGCAATGCCCTCGCGTTGGAGCTGCTCCTCCGTGCGTCCTACGGCGCCGATCTCCGGGTCCATGTAGATCGTCACCGGCATATGCAGATCATCCACCGCCTCGTTCAATCCGGCGATGTGATTCACCGCGCACACGCCCTGCGCCGAGGCCACGTGCGCGAAAATCTTGCCGGTCACGTCGCCGATGGCGTAAACCGACGGCACGCTGGTCTGCATGAACTCGTTCACAACGACAAAACCGCTTTCGAGATCGAGCGGCACGTCGCTCATCTCTGGCAACACCGCCGCACGCCGTTCGCAATTGACGACCAAATCGCAGGCGACGGTCTCATCCCCCACGATGATGCCGCTCGCGTCACCGCCGATGATCGCGCTCTCGGTCAGCACGCGGATTCCCTGCCGCTTGAACTTGTCGGCGATAAACTGCGTCAGCGCAGCGTCCAGCCAACCCATCAGCTTCGGCTCGGCCGTGACCACAGTCACGGTTTTTCCGATCAGCCGCAGCATGCTCGCCATTTCGCAGGCTACCGTATCGCCGCCCGCCACCACGATCCGCTCGGGCAGATGATCGCGCGTATAGAGAGCGTCAATCTCGACGAGCTGGCTTTCCGGAACAAATTTCAGCGGTGCGAGATCGGGGCGCGATCCGGTGGCGATGATCGTATGGCGAGTCTCATACGTCTCGTCTCCGACGGTAACGCGCGTTCCCCCGACAAGCTTGCCTTCGCCCGTGATCACGTCCACTTTATTTTTCTTCATCAAGAACTCGACGCCCTTGACCAGCTTGGTCACGATGCGATCCTTCTCGCTCGCCGCTCGCTTCCAGTCGAAACGAATCGCCTTTGGATCCACGCCCGCTACGCCGAACGCCGCGCTGCTCAGCACGCGATCATAGACGCGCGCGCATTCCATGAATCGCCGCGAGGGCACGCAGCCCCAGTTCAAACACATGCCTCCCAATTTGCTTTTTTCGACCACCGCGGTCTTTAAACCGAGCTGCGCCGCGCGAATCGCCGCCACGTAGCCGCCGGGTCCGCCGCCGATAATCATCACGTCGTATGAGTTCATAGGAAGTCCTTCATTCGAGCAGCATGGTGACCGGATTGGCGAGTCGCTTCATCAGATCGAGCAGAAAACGCGACACGTCGCCGCCGTCCACGATTCGGTGATCGGCGCTGAGCGAGAGCGGCAGCACGTGGCCGGGAACGATATGTCCATTGCGCACCACCGGTTTTTCCATAATTCTGCCCACACCCAGAATGGCAACCTCAGGATAGTTGATAATCGGCACGCCGAAAGTCCCCGCCAGCGAACCGTAATTCGTAAGGCTGAACGTGCCGCCGCGAATCTCATCCAGCGAGAGTTTCCGCGCACGCGCGCGCGCCGCATAGTCCGCGACAATCTCCGCCAGTTCCGCGATGCTCCGCTGCTCGGCGTCACGAATCACGGGAACGATCAGTCCGTCCGGCGTGTCCACCGCGATCCCGACGTTGAAAAAACGTTGATAAACGACCCGGTTGTGGTCGAGATCGAGACGGCAGTTAAGCTTGGGATGCGCTTGCAGCGAGAGCGCGACGGCACGAATCACGAACGGCAGATACGACAACGCAACGCCCCGTTCGGCCAGCGCCGCTTTCAGATCGCGACGCAGCGCAACCAGCGCGGAAACCTCGACCTCTTCATGCGCGGTCAGATGGGGCGCGGTGAATTTCGATTGCACCATCCGCGCGATGATGGTCTTTCGGATTTGCGAAAGCTCCTCGTACTCGACGCGCGACGGCGCAGACTCCGTTGTCACGGGCGCATCGCGTCTCGTCGCGGGCGCTGTCGCCTTCGGCGACCTTGCCGCGCGCTGCACGTCTTCCTTCATCACGCGACCGCCCGGCCCGCTGCCGCTGAGCGCGCGAAGATCCACGCCCAAGTCCTTCGCCATTTTTCTCGCAACGGGCGACGCGAGCACCTTCTGCGGCTCCCCGTGCGCAACTCGTCCGGCTTCCTCGATTCCTTCTCCCGTGGCCGGCAGAAACGCGTCGTCGTGAGCCACTTCGGTCTGACCGACCACGCCGAAGCCTTTTTCCTCCACCTGCTCGACATGCGGACGCGACGGAGCGGGCTTGCCGCGCGCGATCTCGATTTCGTCGCCCTGACCTTCCACTTCGAGTTCGGCCAGCACGTCGCCGACGTGGATCACCTGACCGGCTTTTCCGAACAGCGCGCGAATCACGCCCGTGCGCGGCGCGGGAATATCGGCCACCACTTTGTCGGTCTCAACTCTCACCAGCGAATCGCCCTCGTTGACCGTCTGGCCTTTCCTGACGTGCCATTCGAGGATTTTCCCCTCGTGAATGCCTTCGCCGATGTCTGGAAATTTGAAAACGAATATCATGATTTTATCGCTTCAGCCAATTGAGGCGGTGCGAATCCGGGAGATTCGCGGCCGCGCGAGTCATCATCCTTTCAGCGTGCGCTCGATCTCGAACAACACGCGATCCGCGCCGAAAAAATATAAATCCTCGCTCTTGGGCAGCGGGGGAATCGTGTCGTTGCCGGTCAGCCGCCGCGGCGGAGCTTCGAGGGAATAAAAGGCGTGCTCGTTCACCCGCGCGATAATTTCCGCCGCCACGCCGAAGCTCTGCGGCGCTTCGTGCACGACCAGAAGCCGCCCGGTCTTCTTCACCGAGTCCACAAGGGCGGCCGTGTCCATCGGGTAAATCGTCCGCAGATCAATCAGCTCCACCGAGATTCCGCGCTGCTTCGCTTCGACCAGCGCCTGCTGACAAACGCGGATCAGCGCTCCGTAGGCAACCAGCGTGAGATCGGTTCCTTCCTGCAACACGCGCGCCTTGCCGATGGGAATGCGGTAGAGTCCGTCGGGCACTTCCTGCTTGACGGCGCGGTAGATTCTCTTCGGCTCGAGAAACAACACGGGATCGTTCTCTTCGATCGCGCTGATGAGCAGTCCCTTCGCGTCGTAGGGCGTGGACGGCATGACCACTTTCAGCCCGGGGATGTGACCGTACACGGCTTCCAGGCTGTCGCTGTGCAGTTCGAGCGCGCGCACGCCGCCGCCGTTGGGAAAGCGGACCACCACCGGCATCGGTTTTTCGCCGCGCGTGCGATAACGGAAGCGCGCGAGATGCGAGACGATCTGATTGAACGCGGGATGCACGAAACCGTCGAACTGAATTTCCACCACCGGGCGCAGTCCCGCGACGGCCATGCCCACGGCCGCGCCGACCAGCGAGGATTCCGCGAGCGGCGAGTCGAACACGCGCCGCGCGCCATACTTCTTCTGCAAACCCTCCGTCGCGCGGAACACGCCGCCTTCCACGCCCACGTCTTCGCCGAAAATCATCACGGTCTCATCGTCGGCAAGTTTAAGATCGAGTGCCGACTTCACCGCCTGAATCAACGTCATGACGGCCATGTCAGCGACTCTCCTTTCCGCCGAGAAAATCCTTCAGCGCGGCGGCCTGCGCGTCGAGTTCCGGAACTCGCGCGGCGAACACGTGATCGAAGATTTCGTCGGGAGCGTTCGGCGGGAATTTCTCGGCCTCGGCGAATTCTTCGTCGGCCTTTCGCTGCGCGTCGGTTTTCGCCCGCTGCTCGCGCTCGTCGTCCCAAAGATTGGTCGCTTCAAGATATTTTCTCAGGCGCAGCAGCGGATCGCGCGCCTTCCAGAGTTCCTCTTCTTCCAACGCGCGATATTTCGAGGGATCGTCCGAGGTCGTGTGCGCGCCCATGCGGTAGGTCACGCCTTCGATGAGCACGGGTCCGCGCCCGGCGCGCGCGTGCTGCACCGCGTCTTTCGTCGCGCGATAGACGGCCAAGAGATCGTTGCCGTCCACCTGAATTCCCGGCATGCCGTAGGCGACGGCTTTCTGCGCGATCGTTTCCGATTTCGTCTGCCGCGCGCGCGGATGGGAAATCGCGTAGTGATTGTTGTTGCAGAAAAATACGACCGGGCAATGGAACACCGCCGCCCAGTTCAGGGCTTCGTGGAAATCGCCTTCCGATGTCCCGCCGTCGCCGAAATAGGTGAGGACCACTTCCTGGCGATTTTTGTAGCGGATCGCGTGACCGATGCCCGCCGCGTGCAGAAGCTGTGACGAGATCGGCACCGACGCCGGCAGCACGCGCACGCCGTGCGGATAGACGTTGCCGTGTTCGCTGCCCGCGAAATAGAGATAGACGCGAGCAAGCGGCACGCCGCGCACGAGCCACGCGCCCAGTTCGCGATAGGCCGGAACCATCCAGTCGTCCTTCTCGAGCGCGAGTGCGCTGCCGACCGCGCACGCTTCCTGACCGAGGCTCGGCGGCAGCGTATACAGTCGTCCCTGCCGCTGCAGCGACACCGCCTTGAGATCGGCCACGCGCGCCAGCCACATCATCCGATAGCCTTCGAGCAGCTTCTCATCGGAGAGTTCGGGCCGCCAGTCCGCGCCGACGAGCCGGCCGTGTTCATCGAGAATCTCGAGCGGCTTGCCGCGCAGCGGATCGAACGCTTCGAACAACGATATCGCGGACGGCTTGGTCATGCGCCGGGTAGTTTTCTGTTCCGTTTCTGTCATGGGCTGAAATGAAATGCGAAAAATCGAAAAGACGAAAATTTGTATTCCCGTAGCGCCGCACTGCTGTGCGCTCTTCCCGTAGCGCCGCATGGATATGCGCCATTTCCCGCGGCGGCGAATCTCCCTATTCGCCCCAACCACCCGAACCGTAGCGCCGCACTGCTGTGCGCTCTTCTCGTAGCGCCGCATGGATATGCGCCATTTCCCGCGGCGGCGAATCTCCCGATTCGCCCCAACCACCCT
>JAQTRJ010000155.1 GCA_028711875.1 bacterium
TCTCCTTTAGCATCGGCGATTCGGTCTGGGTGATGTCATCAACACAACTCCATATGCCGGTATTTGTGGCTCTGTCTGTAGGAAACTGAAGCATCTTCACACGGGTATTGGACTTTAAACCTAGATCGGTCAGCACCTGACTGATCCAACTTTCATGGATCGCAATGATGTTCGTCAAGACCACCCTGGCCAGGTGGTCCTGCTGTTGTTGCCATGTCATCTCTAGACATGCTCGTTTGATGTTTGCGCCGTTAATGCCGCTTCCTGTGACAAATCTTTCTCTTAGCTCATCGACTGTGGGATCACTTCTAACACTTGCGTATCCAGCGACCTGCCAGCGAAGATTCCACATGCCAACCGCCAACGGCCAGATCTGGTCAAATAGGTATGTGATTTGTCCAAAATGGATGTTTGTAGCTTCGAAAAATGTGCGTCGCATGTCACGCTCCCTTCGATTTGTTATCAGAAATCTATTAAATAAATCGAAAAGTGCAATCACTTCACTAGAACGGCAGCTTGTCCATCGCCTCTCTCTTGTGGCTCGCAGGGACGTGGGCATAGACTGACTCGGTGACCTTGATGGACGCATGTCCCAGGATCTTGCTCACGGTGAACATGTCGACTCCGGCCAGAATCAGGTGAACAGTCGCGGTGTGTCTCAATGATGAACGGATAGATGCTGCTATTAAACTGGGTATTTTTCGTGGAGCGGTGGTAGTAAAGAGTGATGGGAAGAGCCGATCCGGATTCCGGATCGGCTATTCTGTCGCGAGATATCAATCGTTTGTTTCGCGAATCACACCGCGTCGTCGGCGTCGGCCCGTTCGGGAATGGTCAGCGGCGGCTGGCTTGGCTTGCGCTTCCAAGAGGCTTGAAGCCGCGCGATCCAGAAGTCGAGCTTGACATAAAACGACGGAACCACGAGCAGACTCAGCGCCGTCGCCACCAGCACCCCGCCGATCACGGCAATCGCCATCGGCGAACGGATTTCCGTGCCGGGGCCAAGTCCGAGCGCCGGCGGCAGCGCAGCCATCATCGTCGCGATGGACGTCATGATGATCGGCCGGAGCCGGATCGGCCCGGCGGTGAGCATGGCATCGTGCGCGGTTTTCCCTCGCAGCCGGTGTTGGTTGGCGTAGTCCACCAGAATAATGGAATTCTTTTTCACGATTCCCATCAAGAGCAGCAGTCCAATCATGCTGAAGATGTTCAGCGATTTTCCAAAGATGAGCAGCGCCAGCGCCGCGCCGACCACGGAGAGCGGAAGAATCGTCAGAATCGTGACGGGATGCGAGAACGAGTTGAACTGCGAGGCCAGCACCATGTAGGCGATGATGATGCCGAGCACGAGCGCGAACAACAGGCTGCCCATGGATTCCTTGAAGGCGACGCTCGATCCGCCCAGCACCGTGCGATAGCCGGCCGGCAGTTCCTGACTCAGATTTTCCACGTAGCGAATCGCCTCGTCCTGAGATCGTCCGGGCGCGACGTTGGCATAAATGGAGATCGCGCGTTCGCGGTCGCGGCGGTAGATCGCCTGCAGAGCGGGCTTCTCCTCGAAGGCGACGAGCGACGACAGCGGAATCAATTCGCCGGTTCGGCTGCGCACTCGCAAGCGCGAAATATCCTCCTGACGACGCCGTTGATCCGCCATCAGCCGCGCGCGCACGTCCACCCGCCGGCCGCCGCTGCTGTATTTGCCGATTCGTTCACCGCCGATCAGCGTGTTGATCGAGGTGGCGACGTCTTCGATGGACACTCCCAAATCGGCGCAGCGCGCGCGGTCTGGGAGAATCCGCAGCTCGGGCACGCCGATGCGATAGTCGGTATCCACGTCCACGGCGTATCCGCTCGCGGACAGCTTGGCGGTGATTTCGCCGCTCAGACTCTCGAGCGTGCTCCAGTCCGGTCCGCGAATGGAGAACTCGATGGGAAAGCCGCGCTGCGCGGTGAGTCCCGCCTGCGAGAGGTCCTGCACCACCGCGCGCAGACCGGGAATGGAATTCAGTTTTTGCCGCAGCGTCGTCGCGAACTGCACCTGCGTCATCTTCCGCTGCGAGGATGGGACCAGTGTCACGAACAGCACGCCACCGCTGACGCTGCCGCTTGAGCCGCCTCCCATCCCCCCGACGGATCCGAAAATCCGCTCCACTTCCGGAAACGTTTCGAGCACCGCTTCCGCCTTACGAAACAGTTGATCCGTTTCGTAGATATCCGAAGCCACCGCTGTCTGTAAGCGGATCATGAGCCTGCTTTGATCCTGCGAGGGGACGAATTCCCCCGGCAGCGCCCGCAGCATGAACATGGAAGCCAGAAAGATCACTCCGGCGGAAGCGAGAATCGTTCCCGGCCGGCGCAACGCTTTGCTTAAACGGTGGTAATAGATTCCGGCGACGCGTCGGAATTGATCGTCCACCCAGCGGCCTAAGCGATTCCGGTTTTCGCGCGATACGTCGAGAATCTGCGAACAGCGCGCCGGAGCCAGTGTCACCGCCTCGATGTACGACAGCATGATCGCCACGCATAGCGTCACGCCGAACTGCAAAAAGAACTTGCCGATGATCCCCTTCATGAACACCACCGGAAGGAAGATCGCCACCACCGCCAGCGTGGCGGAAAACGCCGGGAAGGTGATTTCCTTCGTGCCTTCGAGCGCCGCGGTTTTTCTGTCTTTTCCCATTTCCGCGTGTCGGACGATGTTCTCCAGCACCATGATCGCGTCGTCGACCACGATTCCCACCGCCAGCGCCAGTCCCAGAAGCGTGAAGGTGTTCAGCGTGAACCCGAGAAAATAGATCACGGCCAGCGTGCCGAACAAGGACATGGGAATGGCCAGCACCACGTTCAGCGCGTTCGAAATGGAGCCTAAGAACAACCAGCACACCAGCGCCGTGAGCAGCACCGATAGCACGAGTTCGAACTGGATTTCGTGGACGGAATCTTCGATGAATTGCGTTGTGTCGAAGTTGATTCCGAGTTCCATGCCCTCGGGCAGAGTTTTCTGAATCAGCGCCATCTGCTCGCGCACGGCCTGAGCCACGGCCACGGCATTGGCCCCGCGCTGCTTGCGAATGCCGATGCCGTTGGCAGGCTGTCCGTTCACGCGGGCGAGCCGGCGCACGTCCTCGAACCCGTCCTCGACGATAGCAACGTCCGCAAGATAGATCGCGCCGCCGGGCAATTCCTTGACGACGATCTTCCTCAGCGTTTCCAGATCGAGCGCTTCGCCCATCACCCGCACGCTGACTTCGCGCCCGGAGGTTTCCAAGCGCCCGGCCGGAAGCTCGACGTGTTCGCGCTGCAGCGCCTGCACGACGTCGGCAATGGTCAGGCCCTTCGCGTCGAGACTTTCGGCGTCAATCCACAGCCGGATATTCCGCTCGAGCCAGCCGCCCATGGTGATTTCACCGACGCCGGGAATCGTCTGCAACTTCTCGCGCACTTGATAGCGGGCGATGTCGCTGATCAGCTGCCGCGGATAGGGCCCGGACAGGCCGATCCACATGATCGGATTGTCTTCGGGATTGGACTTGGATACCACCGGCGGATCCAAGTCCCGCGGGAGTCTGCGCTGCGCCTGCGCCACCCGCGTCTGCACGTCCTGCAGCGCCACGTCCACGTTGCGCGACAGATCGAGTTCAATCGTTACCGACGCGCCGCCCTGCCGCGACACCGAGGTGATGCTCTTGATGCCCTCCACTTGCGAGAGCGCTTCCTCGATAATCTCCACCACGTCGTTTTCGATGACCTCGGGCGCAGCGCCTTCCCATGAAATGCTGACGTTGATCGTGGGGAAATCCACGTCGGGGAATTGGCTGATGCCGATGCGAAAGAGCGCGACGAGGCCGAACACGATCGTGCCGGCCATCAGCATCCAGGCCAGAACCGGTTTGCGAACGCAGACTTCCGTCAGGTTCATGGAGTGGCTCCCGGTTTCGGCGCGCCGCCTTCGCCTTCCTTTCGGGAGATGCGCACGAGCGCGCCGTCGCTCAGGGCTTCCGCGCCGCGCACCACCAGCAGTTCTCCCGCGCTTAGGCCGCTTTGCACATCCACGAAACCACTCTCCGAGCGCAGACCGAGCAGCAGGACGCGTTCATGAGCCACGCTGTCTTCAACCACATAAGCCAGAAATCCGCGTTCGCTGGGACGAATTGCCATTTGCGGAATCGCCGGAAGCATTTCGGTCTCGCCAAGATGCACCGCAACCTCGGCGAACGAGCCGGGACGCAGCCGATCACGATGCGCGTCGGTCACTTCGCCGGTGATGCCGACCATCCGCGTCACGGGATCGGCGGATTCGGCGACCGCGGTGATGATCGCGCGATAAACTGTCGTATCGTCGCGAATGCGAAAGGTCGCGTCCAAACCGGGATGCAGCGGGCGGGCCTCCTCGTCGGGGACCAGAAACGTCAGCAGCAGCGGATTGCGGCGTACCAGCGTGGCCACCAGCGTTCCCGTCTGCACAAATTCGCCGGTACGCACCGAACGGGTTTGAATGATTCCGGACACCGGCGCCGGGGCATAGGCGTAACGCTGATTCAGCAGGGCTAAATCGAGATTCGCGGCGGCTTGAATGGAATCCGCTTCCGCGGCGAGCGCCTTCGTCTGCCAGCTCTCAAGGTCTTCGGGACTGACGAACCCGGGATTCTGACTCTGAATATCTATGCGGCGCGTCAGTCCGGCCAGCGCCTCGCGCCGTGTCGCTTTCGCTTTCTCGAAAGCCGCGGCGGCGATCCGCACCGCCAGATCGAACCGCTCAGGCTCGATGGCCAGGAGCGTATCGCCCGCCGTGACCCGATCCCCCTCCTTAAAGCGCACCCGTTCCACCGATCCGCTGACCCGTGCCGTTACCTGTACGATCTCGAACGCCTTGACGCTGCCCACGGCCTGCACCACCCGCTCGCCGGCGTGCACTGTCACCGGAACCACTTCCATGGGAAACTTCATCCCCGCGGCGCGGCGTCCGGATTGGGGAGCGTTCGTTTTCCCGCAGCCGCTCGTCATCGCCAGAATGACTACGGCGATTATGGGAAGAAGAGCGACATGAAACCGCGAAGAGAAAAAACTCATGGGACTTCGGTGCAAACTACGCATGGAGGTTGGAGAGGATTTTTGAGCGCATGAAAACCATTCTAATAATGTAGTCCGTTTTTATGAGAATTTCAAGAAGCCATTTTGGAATCGGCGCTCACGGAGATTCCGTCCGGATTACGTGCAGAGCGATCCTTTCGTGTCCAATGACGATCCTGTGTTGAATCCGGCTTGGCGAGAATTAAGGCAGAGCTTCGGTGAGACCGTGGCTTATTTCAGGAGCATGTCAAGTCGGAATCCCTCCGGCCAATTCCGATCAGGACGTGGGTTGTGAAGTGGAGCACATGGAACGGAACGAACCGATCTGGATTCTCAGTCCACTCCGGTCATGCGCGCGTCATTACGGGAAGGCTTTCTCTTTCAGGCAGGGATGTCACACTCCGATCACAGTCTGAATCCCGCCTGACGGAATTATTCTCGCCTGCGGTCAAGGGATGAACCTCGCCAACGCAATTTAGGTTTCCTCCAAGCCAACGGTCGTCACGGCGATTTTGAACAATGGAGATTGGTACAAATCTCCACATGTTGCATCTAATCATATGTAAACAATACTGTTGACGCGCCAACCGGAGCAAGCGGAGGAATCCGCGGTCCCCCAATGGGCCGGGATTGCTGTCGCAGTTATCAATGCCTTCTCGTCAGTTTGCTGACGGCGCAACACGATCCTCGGGCTTAACTCTCCGTAGTGATTTGTATACTTTGTAGCTGGCTTCGTATAAGCTGGCACCTCCGGCTCAGGACAAGTTGCGGATCGCACGAGCGATTGCGTGAACCATTTTCGGACAGCGTCGGTTCCTATCGGCGCAGCA
>JAQTRJ010000156.1 GCA_028711875.1 bacterium
AATGGGAATCGTGTGGGAAGATAATCGTTTCGGTCGTGGCGGCACCGCTCTCTATTTTCAAATCCTGGACATGGAGGGTGCTCCTCTGTACTCCGAAAATGGAGAACCACTGGCGCCGGACAACGAAGGCCATGACTGCTTCAGGCAGAACAATCTTTCGCTCTGTCCGGACGGAACGGGAGGATTCTTCTGCGTCTTCGAGGATTCCAGAACCAGCTACAAACGCATTCGTCTCACCCGCGTGGATGCCGACGGTCTGATCGCCGGAGATTCGGCGGGAACGGTGGTTTGTGATGATGAGTTCACGTCGGATCAGGTGTACTGCTTCTGCACTCCCGACGGGCAGGGCGGCTGTTATGTCGCGTGGCAGAACTACGATCTCGATTTCTACATAGACATCTACGCCATGCGGATGGACGCCGATGGCCAGCGGCTTTGGACGTCTCCCGCCCGAGTGACCGACACGCCATTTGAAGATGACATCGTTCATGGCGTGGTGACCAGCGACGACGGCTGCATTGTCGTCTGGAGAACGGGCGAGTTCGGCCAATTCAATATCTCTGCTGCCCGAGTCGGAAGCGAAGGAGCAGTGACGTGGAATTTCGATGTCTGCGACGCGGCGAATATGCAGGAAAACCCCGCCATTCTCGCGGATAACGAAGGCGGCGCGTATTTCGCGTGGATGGATAAGAGAATTCCGGCTCAGAATTGCGACATCTACGCTCAGCACGTCAGCGCCGACGGTACGGAACTTTGGGAGCATAACGGAGTGTTGGTCGTTAGCGATACCCTGAACCAATCGAATCCGCAGCTTGCACCGGCTCCCGACGGGATTTACGTAGTCTGGGAGGATTTCCGGTCAGGCGTGCAAGAGGACATTTACGCGCAGTACATGACGGAGAGCGGTTCGCGGCTGTGGCCTGAGCAGGGTTTGCCACTCTGTTCTGCGACCGGGGAACGATGGGTTGTTCGGTGTTCTGCGGATGCTGCCGGGAATTTGTTCGCGGCCTGGTGGGATCAGAGAGACCGTTATCCCGGAATCAGCGGAACGTGTCTCGCGCCGGACGGTGAGCCCGTCAATCCGTGGTGGGAGCCGCAGATGGGCGGGGAAATCTCTCCGGCGGATGCCTGGCAACGCTGGCCGATGGTGACTCCGGTCGGAGGCTATGCATTTGCCGTGGTCTGGGAGCGAAGCGCGGGATTGTACCAGCCGATTATGGGTCTGCGGGCGCAGCTCGTGCAATCGAATTTAGCTGCCGACGAACCGGAAGCAAGCGTGCCGTCGAGGTTCGCGCTCTTGCAGAACTACCCGAATCCGTTCAATCCGCTGACGCGAATCGAATTTACGTTACCCCATGCGGCGCGCGCGAAACTGGCGGTGTATGATCTGCTTGGCCGCGAGGTGACGGTGCTGGCGGATGAATCGCTTGCGGCGGGAGTTCATTCCGTTAGTTTTGACGCGAGCGATTTGCCGTCGGGAGTGTATTTTTACCGTTTGCAGGCGGGGCAGTTCATGCAGACGCGGAAGATGGTGCTGCTGAAGTAGATGTCGGTATGTCAAAGAGCGGTGCCGCAAACTCATCAGGGCCGCGGCAGTGCGGGCGTTCACCGGAAAAACATGAAACTTGAAATTAGAAACGAGAAAGGCGGATCGGCGAGAGAACTCCCCCCTTCTGTTCCCCCCACAAAGTGGGGGGAAGGAAGACGGAAGAGAGATTCTGGACGCCCGCTGATGCGGTGTCCAGAATGACATAACGGAAGGATTCCGGCTGAGGCCGCATTTTACTTGTACCCTCCGGCAAGATGCGAATTCCGTCCGGAGTCCCCAGGAGTCTGCCATGGGATCAGACCTCGACCGACTTGGGAAGCGATGAGCGAGGAGCGATAAGCGATGAATCGCCGTGCTCCGCTTCTTGTTGAGTTCTCTCTGTTGTCACAACAGTGAAGTCCTGCCCAGCAGGTCCGGTCGAGTACAGCCTTGCTGTTGCTTCCGGCTTACCATTCCGATTTTTTCGGAGTTGTCCGGTTTGGCGGCAGGATGAAAAAGAAAACACAATAAGATAAGAAAGTATGATATAAAGCGCAAGCGTGAAATTGAGAATTTCCGTATGACTCTATATTGGAAGAGTTTACAGAGGATTCATGAAATTGGCGGGCGTTGGATTTGTGTGATTTGGAATAAGTGATGCATGGTGCGAGGGATAAGGGTGCAAGGGGGGAGAGGCGAGGGGGAAAAGCAGAAAGCGGAAAGCAGAAAGCTGAAAGAGGAAAGCAGAAAGTCGGGGTGACTCTGGAGAGTCACCACCGGGGAGAGTTCTGGCCGGGCGGGATTCCGGCGGGGACACAGTCCCTGCTCGGCGAGGCGGATGAGATTCTGGACGCCCGCGCGAAGTCTTTTGGGTGAGACGGTGTGCCGGGAAATGCGGTGTCCAGAATGACAGTGTTTAAGAGAGATTCTTCACTGCGTTCAGAATGACAGAGTGGTGAGGGGGTGACTCTGGAGAGTCACCACCGGGGAGAGGTTGATTGAGCGGTGTGCCGGTCGGTTGCAGGCAACCGACACGGCGAAGAAACGCCTGTTCTTAACCCGGCTTGGCGAGGCGGATGTTCCGCCGGGCGGGATTCCGGCGGGGACACAGTCCCTGCTCGGCGAGGCGGATGAGATTCTGGACGCCCGCGCGAAATCTTTTGGGTGAGACGGTGTGCCGGGAAATGCGGTGTCCAGAATGACAGTGTTTAAGAGAGATTCTTTACTGCGTTCAGAATGACAGAGTGGTGAGGGGGTGACTCGGGAGAGTCGCCACCGGGAAAAAGAAAGTCGCACGGCCGTGCGCGGCTACGGATTATCTGGTTTGCTGTAGAGAAAAATCTGATGTCTCTCATCATACAGAAATATGGCGGAAAAGCTCTCGCGACGGCGAGCGACATCAAGCAGGTCGCGGGGCTGATCTATGAGCGGAGGAAGAGCGGCGACCGGCTGGTGATCGTGGTCTCGGCGATGGGCGACACGACCGATCGCTATCTGGAGATGGCGCGAGCCGTGAATCCTGCCCCGGCGGGACGAGAACTCGATGTGCTGCTCTCGGTCGGCGAGCGGATTTCGATTGCCATGCTCGCGCTCGCTTTGAACGCGCTCGAAAAAGACGTGGCCGTGTCGCTGACCGGCGCGCAGGCGGGAATTATCACCGACACGGTCCACACCGCCGCGCAGATCGTGGAAATCCGCCCGCTCCGGGTCTGGGAAGTGATCGAACAGAATCGCATTCCGATCATCGCCGGCTATCAGGGAATCACCACCGACAAGAATATCTCCACGCTGGGACGCGGCGGCACCGACGCCACCGCGGTGGGACTCGCGGTCGCGCTGAAGGCCGCACAAGTCGAGTTCATGAAGGACGTCGAGGGGATTCACACCGCCGATCCGAAAATTTTTCCAACCGCGCGCGTGATTGGGGAAGCGAGCTACGAAGAGGTTTTGCAGATGATCGGCTGCGGAGCGAAAATTTTGCAGGTGGCGGCGGTGGAAATGGCGGCGCAGCACAAGGTGAAACTCGCGATCGGCAACTCGAAGACAGGAATCGCGGGAACGATCCTCACGGAAAAGCCACTCGGACGACGCACGCTGACGGCGGTGTCGGTGATGAACGACGTGCGCTGCCGGCTGTTCGATTCGACCGAACATCTGGCCGACGCCGTGCGCCAACTTCGAGATTCCGGATGCGCGCCTTTGCTCGCCAGTCAATCGGGCGGGAAGGGACTGCTTGTGCTGCGGCCCGGAGACCGCGTCACGCCCGAATTCTGCGAAGCGCCGGAGATTCCGCGCGAGCCGCTGTCGCTGGTGACTCTAATCGGACCGGGCGTGGGCAGCGCGAGCGAACTCGCGGAAGCCGTGCAGCGCAAACTCAAACCGTATTACGAACAGGTGGCCGCGCTGCAACTCACCGAAAGCCGCTTGGCTGTATTGCTGCCTCGCGACACGGCGCGGCGCTTCGCGGAGACGGTGCATGAGCTATGTCTGACCGAGTCGCCGAGTTTTTCGCCCGAGACAGCGCATGGGTGAAAACGGTCTTTCTCCGCCGCGCGCGCGGTTCGCCGCGATCCTCGCGGGCATATTGTTTGCACTCGTGAATATGGTTAGCCCGGATTCGCTTTCGCAGACGGAAAGCAACACATTCATTATGCCGCTGAAGCCTCCCGATCCCCTCGCCATTCGTGTCGGTCTTCTCGAAGACTATGAGAAGCTGACGTTTTCGTTTTCCGGCCAATATTGCATCGAGTCGCTCGCGGGCGATCCGGTGCGAAGCGCGGCGCCGTCGGCCGTGAAATGGCGGGCCCGCGTGGAACAGTCCACGCCGGCGCAATTCCTGTTCAGCGTATTGGCCAACTCGTTTTCGAAGCAGGCCGACGCGCTGGTGCTGGCCGAGCAGTTCGAGAGCGACGGAACGCACGCGGTCGTGCGACAGATCGGCGGACCGATCGAGGTCGAAGGGCGCGTGGTCGGCGACAACACGCTTTATCGCGTGCAGGTCGGCAATTTCCGCGCGGAAGCGGACGCCGTGAAGTTCGCGGAGACGCTCTACGACGACTATGCCCCGCGGATCGTCCGCGAAGTGTTGCGGGCCGCGCAGGGAACCATCGAACTGTTCGACGCGGAACTGATCGAATCGTTCACCGTCAAGAACGGCCTGCGGCTGGTGCCCGCATCCGATGACGCGGCGGTGACGGTGTACGGCGTGCGCACCGGCAGTGGATTTCACTATGAGCCGGTGGAAGATCGCACCTACGGCGGGATTCTGGAAATTTATTTCGATCACACGGGGCAGCTGGCCGCGGTGAACGAAATTCCGATTGACACGTATTTGAAGGGCGTGGTGCCGTCGGAGATGCCGGCCGGTTTTCCGGCGCAGGCGTTGTGCGCGCAGGCGATCATCGCGCGCTCGGTGGTGCTCTCGGAAAAAGGGATCAAACATCTCAACGATCGCTACGACATTTGCGCGCACGTGCATTGTCAGGTGTACAGCGGACTCACGCAGGAGGATCGGCGGACGAACGCCGCGGTGGAAGCGACGCGCGGGCAGGTGCTGGTCAACGGCGAGCGGCTGGTGATGGCGCATTACAGCGCGGTCTGCGGCGGGCATACCGAAGACGCGGAAGCGACGTGGGCGACCGGCGGCAACGGAGCGCTGCGCGGGCATCCGTGCTCGTGCAATCCGGACGCGAATCTGCCCGATCTGACCACCGAGACGGGCGTGCGGCAGTGGGTGAATTCCACGCCCGACGTGTGCTGCAATCTGGCGGGTCTTGATCTGCCGGTGTCGGCGGATTACTCGCGCCGCCATTTCCGCTGGGAGATTTCCTATTCGCGAACGGAACTGGAAGAGATCATCCGCGAGAAAACCGGCGTGGACGTGGGCACGCTTTACGATATTCTGCCGGTGAAGCGCGGGGTGTCGGGGCGATTGATCGAGATCGAGATTCTCGGATCGCGGAGAAATTTGCGCGTGCAGCGCGAGCTGCGGATCCGCCGTGGGCTGCACAAGAGCGCGCTGCCGAGTTCGTGTTTCGTGGTGGACGTCGTGAGCGACGCGGACGGGATGCCGATGGAGATCGTGTTCACGGGCGCGGGCTACGGACACGGCGTGGGCTTATGCCAGTGCGGAGCGGCGCGGCAGGCCGCGGAAGAGCGCGCGTGCGAGGACATTCTGAGGTTTTATTTTCCGGAAACGAAAGTCGTCAAATTGTATTGATTCCGGTTCAAGGAGGAGACATGTCGGATAATTGCGAACATTCTTCCGTCAAGTGCGGCAATGCCAACGGAGCGATTGGCTGTGTGTACGGATTTGCCGTGCTGGGTGCGGCGGTGTATTTCATTCAGCAGGCAACGTCGTTCTGGGGCG
>JAQTRJ010000157.1 GCA_028711875.1 bacterium
CCGCGCGAACGTACGCTTCACGAGCGAAAGCACGTCCAGATAAGCGATGCCGGGTTTGACCATGACCATGTCCGCGCCCTCAGCCAGATCGAGCTCGACCTCGCGCAGCGCTTCCCGCGAGTTGGGGGGATCCATTTGATACCCTCTACGTTCGCCGAATTGTGGCGCGGAGCCGACCGCGTCGCGAAACGGTCCGTTATAGGTGGATGCGTATTTCACGGCGTAGGATAGAATGGCGGTGTCGAGGAATCCGTCATCATCCAGAGCTGTGCGAATCGCCCGGACCCGGCCGTCCATCATGTCCGACGGCGCAACCACGTCCGCTCCGGCGTGCGCGTGGCTGAGAGCGGTCTTCGCCAGCAGCGCAAGCGTCGGATCGTTGGCCACGGCTCCGCGTTCGATCACTCCGCAGTGTCCGTGGCTCGTGTATTCACACAGACACACGTCCGTCATCACCACCAGCTCGGCGGCCGCCTGTTTGATTGCGCGCACGGCCCGCTGTACTTCCCCCTTGTCGTCGAACGCCGAACTGCCCATTTCGTCCTTATAACTCGGAATTCCAAACAGCAGTACGGCGGGAACGCCCCTTTCGAAAATCCGCGCGGCCTCCCGCGCCGCCATGTCCACCGAGAGATGAAATTGTCCCGGCAAACTCGGAATCTCGCGCTGAACTCGCTCGCCCGGTACGATGAACAGCGGTTGAACCAGATCGTCGGGCCGCAGCCAATGCTCGCGCACCAGCCGTCGCAGCGTTTCCGTGCGCCGCAGCCGGCGCGGGCGATCAGTGGGAAAGCTCATGTTTCAATTGCTCCAGCACGTTTTCCACCGCTTCTTTGTCGTCGGTGGCGAATGCCATTGACACTGCGCTTGCCAGCGATAGATCGTTGCGGTCGAGCGACGCCCGCTTCATGTTCGCGATGATCAGCCCGGCCACCCGACGAACGAGCGTCTTGGACAACTTCTCCACCTGACCGCGATCCTCAGGACGAAAACGGCGCGCGTTCCGCTCGACCTCCTCGGCGCGGATTTCCTCGAGTACCTCCTGCAGCTGCTGAATGGTCGGCAGAATCCGATGTTCCTTGTACCAGGCTGAAAAATCGTCCACGCTCTGCCGCACCAGCCTCTCCGCTCGTACCGCTTCCTGCTGCCGTGCCTTCAGATTCGTTTTAATCAGTTGCTTGAAATCGTCTACCGCGTACACGTACACGTTGTCGCTGCGGAACGCCGGATCCACGTCGCGCGGGACCGCCAAATCGAGAATCAGCGCCGGGTTGGTGCGCTTCTCCAGGGCGCGTGTCGCTTGCGCGGCGGAAATCACCGCGTCCGGAGCGCTCGTTGCCGACACGATAATATCCGCGTTCGCGATGTCGTCGTCGCTCGGCGGAAACGCGGTCGGCTCGCCGCCGAGCGTAGCGGCAAGTCTTTCCGCGTTGGCCTGCGTGCGATTGCTGATCCGCCACGGCTTCACTCCCGCCTTGGCCAAGTGCGTTGCCGTGAGGCGGATCGTCTCGCCGGCGCCGATCAACAGCACGCGCCGCGCGTCAAGCCGTCCGAAAATCCGTTCCGCCATATCCACCGCCGCGTACGACACCGAGACCGCCCCCCGCGAAATCGCCGTGCGGCTGCGCACCATCTTGCCGCATTCAATGGCGCGCAGAAATACCCGGTTGAGAAACGCGTTGGAGCAGGCGAGATCCAGAGCGGCGTGATAGGCTTGCTTGACCTGTGTGAGAATCTGCGTTTCCCCGATCAGTTGCGAGTCGAGTCCCGATGCCACCTGAAACAGATGCGCCACGGCGTCGCTGTCGCGATAGATGTACGTCGCGGCCGCTTCGTCTTCGGACAGGTGACACATCTCCGCGAGCAGCGCACGCAGCGCCTCATCGCTCGAATGATAGCTGGGAGACAGATAGAATTCGACCCGATTGCAGGTCGAGAGAATCACGACGCCTTCCATGTATTGTTCGCGCAGGAGACGCGCCGCCACCTCGCCCATTCGTTCGGGGGCGATGGCCGCCTTGTCGCGCACCGCGATGGCCGACGTCGTATGATTCAGGCCGACCAGTTCGAGCTTCATAGCCAAGCTCCCACGAAGATTTCCACCACCGAAATGGCCAGCAATGCCAGCACCACCACGGCCAGAATCACCGAAAGTGCCGCCAGCCGGTGCTGTGCCAGCCAGCGCTTGCGCTCGGTCAGCGCCAGCGCCGAGACGATCACCCACAGCGTGAGCATCGGGTGCAGGTGCGAGATGACGGCGGGCGCATCCGTTTCTGCGAACATCCATAAGAGCGCCGCCGCCAGACTGATGGAAACGAGAATCCATCCTGCGTAAAGCGCCGTGCGCCGCAGCCGGTTCATGTCTTCCAGCGGCGGCAGTCCGGAAAAGAAGCGATTGAACGTCCGGCGATCCAGTTGATGATGAAGAATCAGCGCTCCCACGCCGTACACGCCCGCGCCCAGGATCATCGCGATCCCTGCCATCGAAAACGAAATGTGCCACGCCGCGTGAAATCCGCGAATCTTTTCCGGAATCGCCGCGGTTTCAATTCCCACCATCACGCCGGTCAGAATCAACGCTGCCGCCACGCCGATGGGAAACAGCGCGAGCAGCCGCTGGGGAATCCGCGTCTGAACATAGGTATGTCCCGCCCAGATCAGAAACGCCAGGAACACGGCGAGTTGTCCGAAGCTCGCGATAGGAAGCTGACGCTGCTGAATCGAGAGCAGGCACATCCACAGGAAGAAGACGCCAAGCGCGACGCGCCCGCCGACCACGGAGGCCGATTCGATTTTCTCGTCGGGGCGGTACGCAAGCTGATACAGCGTCGCCAGCAGCCCGCCGAACAGCAGCAGCATCAGCGCCGGTGCCAGCGAATACACCATCAGGTTCATAGGGAAACTCCCTGTAGCGACCAGAACGCCTTTGCCGTTCGCAGGGCGTCCTTCGCGCAGCCGTTCACGGATACGCCGCGATAGGATGCGCCTGTAAAAAAAAGGCCCGGTGCTTGTCGTTCGAGATGTTCTATGACTGCGATGCGCTGCGGATGCCCGATCGTGTACTGCGCGATTCCGCGCGGATGACGGAATAGTTTGCGAAACTCAGGCGGTCGCTCGATCGGCAGCAGCCGCCGGCTGTCTTCGAAGGCGATGCGGTTCAATTCCTCTGCGCCAAGCTGCACCACCTGCCGGTCGTGCGCTCCGCCCATAATCGTCCGCAGCAGCCGTCTTCCGACGGGAGCCTGTCCGGGGAAAATGGAATCGCTCCACAAACAGCCGAGAATCCGAATCCTTTCGCTGCGAGGAATCAACACGCCGAAACCATTGAGCGAATGAGCGATGTCTTGCGACCGGTAGCCGTGACAAACCACGTCCACGGGAGCATGTTCGATTTCCGACAGCGCGGAAGAAACGCGCGAATCCAAATCGCGGATGATCTCCGCGGCGGCGAACGACGGACATGCCAGAACCACAGCGTCGGTTTCGAGATCCGTGTTGTCCGCTCGCACGATCCAGAAACCGGTGCGGCGCTCCACGGATTTCACGGCGCAGCGTTCGCGCAGCGTGCCCGAAAGGTGTTCGGCCAGTGCGTCGGTGAGTTCGCCCATCCCGTCGCGGAACGTATGCAGAATCGAACTCGCTCCCGCCGGCCCGCCCGCTTTTTTTCCGCTGCGTTTGGCTTGTTTTTGCAAAGCGAACATCGCGCGAAACAAACCGCCGTATTCCCGCTCGAGCGCCACCATTTTCGGGAACACCGCCGGGAGTGAAAGCTCGCGTGTGTTGCCCGCGAAAATCCCCGATACCATCGGATCGAGCAAATATGTCGCGAATGCACTTCCCAATCGCCGGCGCCCGAACGAGTAGACCGTCTCTTCCGCGTCGTCGCGCTTGGCTGGAATAACCAATTCGAGCGCCATCCGCAATTTCGCGGTTAGCGGCAGAATATCCGAGCGCAGGAACGCGGAAGGCTTCAGCGGAACTTCATGCAGCTTCCCGCTGTGAAAAATGTAGCGATTGGCTGCCGCGGCGCTGGCTTTCACCAGACGATCAGCAAGCCCCAGCCGCGCGATCAGATCGAACGTCGCCGGCTCGTTGTCGAGAAATCCGTTCGGCCCCCACTCGCAGAGATAGCCATCCAAGCGTTCCGTTCGGGTTGAACCGCCGTACCGTGCGCCGGCCTCGAAAATCGAAATCTCCACGGCGCGATTCGCGGCGCGGCCCAGTTCGCGGATCATGAATGCCGTCGCCAGACCGGCCACGCCCGCTCCGACCACCGCCACCCGCGGAATCGTTGCGCGTGAGTAATGCATCGTCACGCTGCCCCGATCAGGTCAACCAGCGCGCGCGCGAACCGCGGATCGTCGTTGAACGCGCGTACGCGCAGCACGCGATTGCCGAACGCAGCCTGGAGTCTCGGAACGGCTTTCCGATCGAGATCGTACAAGGTTTCCAGACAATCCGCCGCGAAACTGAGGGGCATGACAATCAGCGGCTTCGGCGTCGCGCACAGCCGCGCGATCTCGTCGTCGAGATCGGGCGGCGTCCACGGCATCGGTCCCACTTTGCTTTGAAATGCCAACGTCCATTCGACGGGCAACGGGAGCGACTCTACAATAGCGCGAGCGCTGTCATGCACACGATCGGGATAATCGTCGCCCGCGCGCACGTCCCGCATCGGAATTCCGTGGGCCACGAACAGCACGCGAGTTTCCGGCCCGAACGCGCTCAACGCTTCGATAAGATAGTCGCGCCACAGAGCGAGGATCGCATCCTGATTTCCCCACGCCGGAAGCACGTCAAGTTCGAGTCCCAGCATCCTCGCCGCGCGCCGCGCTTCGCTTTCGATCGAGCCGGTCATCGCGCGCGTGGCGTGCGGAAAAAGCGGCGCGAGGCACACGCGATCCACCCGCTGTGTTTTCAAACGGGCGAGTGCCGTCGCAATCAGCGGCTGGCTGTAGCGGTACCCGTGCGCTACCGGCGAGGCGTCGCCCTTCGCGCGCAGTTCCCGCTCCACCGACTCGCGGAGTTTTTCCGTCCACGACAGCAGCGGAGACGCGCCGCCGATCAGGCGATATCGCTGCTCCACTTTCCGCGCCCGCAGCCCGACGATCAGTGTGGACAGCATCGGTCGCAGCGAGCGTGTCACTGGAAGAATCGCGGGATCGCGAAAAATCGCGCGCAAATAGGGACGAACCTCGGTGAGATTTGCAGGCCCGCCCATGTTCACCAGCAGCACAGCGCGCGTCATGCGTTACACCGTCCGCGAAAAACGATCGCCCTGCTGCGTGTCGAGTTAGCGGTCGAACGGCATCGCCAGATTACGCACGAAAATTTGTCCCAGCGGTGTGATTGTATAGCCGTCATCACGTTCGATTAACAGACCGTCGGCAACGTAGGGGTGCAGCGACTGCATCGCCTCCATAAGCGAGTCCGCAAGGTCATCGTGTCCGTGGACAAGCTCCTGAGGAATGCGAACGTCCAGATTGCACATGAGATGATTGATGATGTGCTTGCGCACGAGATCGTCGTGATCGAGGCGGTGTCCGCGCTGAACCGCCCACGTTCCCTCCGTCAGCTTCTGCGCATAGGGCTCGGGCGGCACGACGTGCTGCGCGAACAGATCGTCAAACTCGCTGATTGCCGAGCAGCCCAGTCCGAGCAGCTCCATCCCGCGCGCGCTGGTGTAGCCCATAAAATTCCGCCACACTCGGTGTTCGCGGCGGGCTGCGGCCAGTTCATCGCCGGGAAGCGCAAAGTGATCCATGCCGATGGAGACGTAGCCTGCATCAAAAAAAAATTTCTGCGCGTCGAGCATCATTCCTAATCTCTCGCGCGCGGGAGGCAATTCGTCCGCGCGGATCGCCTGCTGATGGCGAATGCGCTCGG
>JAQTRJ010000158.1 GCA_028711875.1 bacterium
CACCGAGCAGTATGCGCCCGCGTCGGCGATCACCCGAACCTCCGCCGCGCGAATCAGTCCGTCTTTCGATAATCCCCATTGGCAGCGCACGAAATACGGATGTCGTTTGTAGCTCTCGCGGATGGACCACTCGCGCTCGTACGTCATTTTCACAGGACGTCCGGTGATCTTCGCCGCCAAAGCGGCGCGCGCGCACACCGTGGCCGCCGTGTCGTCCTTGCCGCCGAATCCGCCGCCCATCGGAACAGTTTTCACTTCCACTTCCGTGAGCGGCACGCCGAGCAGCGCCGCCGTAAACCGTCGCGTGCTGAACGGATGCTGCATCGAGCCGTACACCTCCATCACCCCGTCGGGTCGCGGCACGCACACTGCCGATTCCGGCTCCATGTACGCGTGCTCGACAAACGGCGTCTGAAACTCGCGCTCGATGATGACGTCCGATTCCGCCCAGCCGCGCGCCATGTCCCCGCGCCGCACCTTGTGGTGATTGACGACGTTGCTGCCGTGCTCTTCATGCACGAGGATCGCGCCGTCCTTGATCGCGTCGTTCGGATCGAGCAGCGCCGGCAGCTCTTCGACGACGACGCGCACCTGTTCCGCCGCGGCCAGTGCCTGTGCGCGCGTCTCGGCGACCACGACCGCGACGACGTCTCCATGATAGCGAATTTTATCGTCAGCCAGCATCCGGTAATCGCGCAGGATCTGTCCGTAACGGCACGATCCCGGCGCGTCTTTCGCCGTCAGCACGCAGTGAACACCACCCGAGCGCGCGGCGTCCTCGGTGTCAATGGACACGATTCGCGCGTGCACGTAATCGGAATAGACCGGCACCGCGTGCAGCATGCCGACGAATTTCAAGTCGTCGGTGTACTTCGCGCGTCCGGTCACTTTCGCCGCGCCGTCGTTGCGCCAGGCTTTGCTCATGACGTCGCTCGAATTGCCTGTCCGGTTGGGTGGTCGGCTTGTGCGAGACGATTGTCTTTCACCACCATCTCTCCGCGTAGGAATACATAGCGGAAATCCAGCGTCGTTTCGAAGGTCTCATAGGTCTCATAGCAATCGGCCGTGCTGCTGCGTACGGGTCTGCGCGCGCCTTTCATGTTCAAAATCACCAAGTCCGCATCGCTTCCTTTTCGAATCGTTCCCTTTTGCGGCAAGAGTCCCGCGAGCCTGGCGGCGTTCGTGGACATTCGCCGCGCCAATTCATGAATCGGCATGCCCTTCTGAATCACCAGCCGCTCATAGAGCAGCGGAAACATCGCCCCCACTCCCGCCACGCCGCTCGGCACCCTGCGAAACTCAGCGCGACAACGATCTTTGTCCGCACTCGTGAATGCGCAATGATCGGTGGCGAAGATGTCGAACGTTCCCGCAACCGCCTGTTCTTCGAGAGCGATCCGGTTCTCCTCGCTTCGCAGCGGCGGCGTACAGAGAAAGCGGTGTCCGTTTTCCCCGCGCAGTTCATTCTCATTCAGAAGCAAATACTGCGGTGCGGTCTCGCAGGAGATATGTACACTGCTGCGCGCGTCGAAAATCATCTGCGCGCCCTCCGCCGTGCTCACGTGAACGATGTGAACCGCAGCTCCCGTCGCGCGCGCGAGTTCGATCACTTTCCGAATCGCCGCGATTTCCGCTTCCGGCGGACGCAGAACCGTATGCGAAAACGCTTCATCCGGTACGCTCTCCGTCGCGGCAATTCGATCCAGCGTCTCCTGATCCTCCGCGTGGACGAGAATCCGCGCTCCGTATCTTGTCAGTCGCTCGAAAATATGCCGCAGCGCATTCCAGCCCTGATACAGTCCCGCCTCGCGGTACGTCGTATAAAATTTGAACGTCCGCTGCCCCGCGCGCGCCAGCCGCTTGATGTCATGCCAATCGGCGTCGGCGAATCGCGTCGGCGTCAGATGAAAGGCGGCGTCGCAATAACTTTCTTCGGTGACTTTCGCCCGCGCTTCGTCGAGGCACTCCGCGAGCGTGCGGTCGTTCGCTTGCGTCACGAATCCGATCAGCGTCGTCACCCCGGAGAGAATCGCCGCCTGAGAACCGCTGTGGTACGAATCCGCCAGCGCAAACTCGCCGATCCGGTCGCCGATATGCACGTGAAAATCAATCAATCCCGGCAGCACCAAACATCCGGCGGCGCTCACGCGTTCGCAATCCGCGACGCGGCTCAAATCTCTGCCCAATTCAACGATGATCCCGCCCTCGATCAATACGTCGCGCGGTTCGAAACCCGTGTCGAGAAGAACTCCGCCGCCATGAATCAGCGTTCGCTTCACGATAGAAACTCGTTCACGGCGTCCCACGTCGCGTCCACCGGCTCGGGAACGAGCAGCGCCTGCGCCACCGATTCGGGATTCTTCAGCCCATGACCGGTGATGAGCAGCACGATGCGATCTTCCCGGCTCAAGTCTTTGCAGTTTGCTTTCTTGAGTGCGGCCAGCGTCGCGGCCGCGGCGGGTTCCGTGAAAATCCCCGTCTGGTCTGCAAGCTGAAACTGCGCCGCGCGGATGTCGTCGTCGGACACCGTCACCGAAAATCCGCCGCTGTCCCGAATCGCTTTCGCCGCCAAATACGCGCCACTCGGCGCCGACACCGAAATCGAATCGGCAAACGTCTTCGGCGCGGCCGCGTTGCGATACTTTCCCGTTTTTACGAAATGATGAATCGCGTCGCTGCTTTCCGCCTGCGCGGCGATGAGTCGCGGCAGCGTCGAGATCAGCCCCAGCGCGCGCAGATCGCAAAATCCCTTGTGAACCGCGCTCAATATCACGCCGTCCCCCACCGGAATCACCACCGCGTCCGGCGCGAGCATCCCCATCTGCTCGAAAATCTCGATCGCGACACTTTTCTTTCCTTCGATGGTCAGAGGATGATAGCCCGTGTTGCGGTTCAGTCCGCTCTGCCGCTTCGAAAACTCCAGCGACAGCCGATAGGCGTCGTCGTACGTTCCGCGCACGCGCACGACCTTCGCGCCGTGGACCAGCATTTGCGTGAGCTTCGCCGGCGGCGGCGCCGCCGGAGCGAAAATGATGGCGTGTTTCCCGCCCGCGGCGCACGCCGCCGCGAGCGCCACGCCCGCGTTGCCCGTCGAAGCGGTGACCACGGTATCCTCGCCGAGACGATTCGCCTCCGCCACCACCAACGCCGACGCGCGATCCTTCAGCGATCCCGTCGGATTCAGGCTGTCGTTCTTGATGAATAATCGCCAAAATCCGAGCGCTTCGCTCAGTCTCGGCGCGGGAAACAGCGGCGTGTTCCCCACCGGAAACGGCGGATGATATTCGCTCTCCACCGCGCACAGTAGCGACCAGTCGGGATGATCCTTGTCAAACCGGAGGCGCAGGCTCTCGTAATCAAACTCCGCTTCCAACACCCCGCGCAGCGGCTCGCCGGCGTGATAGTTTGCTCCGCACGTCGGACATAAATATCGCACGCGATCACGCTCGTACCGGGCGCCGCACTCGCTGCAGCGATAAACGAACCGCGGCATCGTCACAGCGCCCCGTTGAGCTGCGCCGCCAGCGCGGCATAAAACGCGGACGCATCGCGTAAATGCTCGACGGGACATGCTTCGTTCGGCGCGTGCGCGAACACTTCATTGCCCGGCCCGAAGCCCACGCACGGAATCTTATGCAGCCCGCTGATCGCCACGCCGTTTGTGCTGAATGTCCACTTGTCCACCACCGGTTCGCGCGTAAAAATTTTCTTGAACGCGTTCACCGCGGCCGTCACCGAGGGCGCATCCGCCGGAGTCGTCCACGTCGGATAATACTTTTCCGTCGGATATTTCAATCCCGTATACGCGGTTTCTTCGTACATCGGCACAGCGACCGTCGCATCGGAATATCCCGCCCGCGCCGCGGCGTCCTGAATCTCGCGCACGGCGATCTCTTTCGTCTCGCCGGTCGTCAATCGCCGGTCAATCCATAGCGCGGCCGCGTCCGGCACGGCGCACAATGATGGCGATGACGACGTGGCCTGCGTCACCGTCACCGTTCCTTTACCGAGAAACGGATCGAACGCCAGCCGTTCGTTCAGCTTTTCGATTTCAAGAGCGATGCGCGAAATTTTATAAATGGCGTTGTCGCCGCGCTCGGGTGCGCTGCCGTGACACGAGCGCCCGCCGATCTTCACCTCCATCTCCATTCGCCCGCGCTGTCCGCGATGAATCTTGAGATCGGTCGGTTCCGTGACGACCACGAATTCCGGCCGGATATTTTCCTCGCGAATCAAATACTGCCAGCATAGTCCGTCGCAGTCTTCTTCCATCACCGAGCCGACGAACAGAAACGTGAAGTCCCCCGCCATGTCCAGCTCGTTCAGCATGCGCCCGGCGGAAATCATCGCCGCCATGCCGCCCTTCTGGTCCACGCTTCCCCGCCCCCAAACTTTGCCGTCTTCCACTTTCGGCGTGAACGGATCGAACGACCACAGCCCGCGCGCGCCCGCCTGCACCGTGTCAATGTGCGCGTCGAACGCAACGACGCGCGATCCGCTGCCGATTCGCCCGATGATGTTTCCCAAGCCATCCACGCGAATCTCGTCGAAGCGCGCGGCTTCCATCTCGCGGCGGATCACCTCGATAACGTTCCGCTCGTTCCCGGAAAACGACGGCGTCCGCACGAGGTCGCACAGAATCCGCACGGTATCATCAAGCCGTTCCGCCGCCCGCTTCTTGATTCCATTTGATAGAGTATTCACTTCGTTCGTTTCCTTTCCCCCAAAATCTTTGATTTGGGGGGAATACAAGGGGGGTTCTTTACTCCTTCTCCCCATTCTATAAAGGGAACAGAAGGGGGTCATTCTGGACACCGCGCAGTTTCCTGAGCAAATAGCATTCTCTTGCCGCGCGTGCGTCCAGAATCTCATCTTTCAGCGTTTCATTCCTTCAGCTTTTTCTTCCCGCGGCTCCCACCAACTCATGCACCGCCTTCACATCGTGCTCCTCGCACCACGCCGCGACTTCATCGAGCGTGCGCCCGATCCACTCCGGCCCGCCGCGAATCAGCGCCGTGCAGCTCTGCACCGCCGTCGCGCCCGCCATGAAAAATTCAATCACATCAACACCGTGCGTCACGCCGCCGCACGCGATCACCGGAATCGTCACCGCCCGCGAAATATCCCACACCGCCCGCATCGCCAGCGGTTTGATCGCCGGGCCGGACAGCCACGCGTAGGGCGTGTCGCCGGAGAGCCGCAGCGCGCGCTTCTCGATGTCAATCGAAAGCGCCGGCCCCACCGAGTTGATCGCCGCAATTCCGTCCGCGCCGCTCGCTTCGCAGGCGCGCGCGTTCGCCGCCAGATCGCCCGCGTGCAGCGACAACTTCATGAACACCGGCTTCTTCGTAAGCCGCTTGGCCGTGGAAATCAGCTCGGAAAATTGTTCGCTCTTTGTCACCCCATAGTGCGTGGAGAGTTCAAACCCGTCCACCATCGAATCGAACAGCGGAATCAGCCTTTCCAAATCCTCCGGCGCGTAACCCACCGACGCGATCAGCGGCGCGTTTCTGTCGTTTAGCGCGGGAAAGATCTCTCGTGCCCACGTTTCCGGCGCGATCTCCGACCACTTCTCCGTATTGAAAAACAGTTCCCCATCGAACGCCATGCACGGTTTGACGACTTCAGCGGCGCGAGAAGAAATCGTTTTCGTCACCAGCGCGCCGGCTCCCGCCGCTTCGAGCGCTTTCAGTTTGCGCAGCGTCGCTCCCGGCGGCCCGCTCCCCGGCAGCAGTGGACTCTTCAGCGCGAGCGACGCGAGCGAAACGGACAAATCCACGCTCACGATTGGCTCCCCGTCTGCGTCGCGAATCTCTTCCACAAACTTGCCGCCGCCGCGCGCGCGTCTTTCATCA
>JAQTRJ010000159.1 GCA_028711875.1 bacterium
CGCTCTTCCGATCTGGCCCGAAGGCGACGTCGGCGAGCATCCGCAGCTTGCGTTCGCGGAGCACAGGCTCGGCGGCGGCGCGGGCCAGCTCGCCGAGCGTCCAGAACCGCACGTTCGCGTGGCTGCCGCCTTCCCGCGCGAGATCGCGACGCAGCGAAAGCCGCGCCAGCTTGCCGCTGACCACCACGTCCAGCTCAGCCAGCGGATCAGCCTTGCGCTGCTCGGTAACGTCGGCGATGAACCGCGCCTGCAGCTCGGGAAAGTTGCCGGTGTAGAGAATGCGGGTCATGGGTTAGATGAGGAATCGAATCGGAGATTCGCCGCTACGAAAGATTCCGGCAGGGACACAGTCCCTGCTCGGCGAGGGAATTTGGGATATGTCCTCTGCTCGGCGAATGAATTTAGGACATAGTCCCTGCTCGGCGAGGGAAACCGCAACCGTCAATTCTCGAAACTCCCCCCTTATGTCCCCCCACGAAGTGCGGGGAGAGAAGAAGGGGGATTTTCTGCTTTTCGGATTTTCGCTTTTTCGGAGACCCCCCTGTCCTCCCCACTGAAGCAGGGGGGAGATGTTGGAAGACGTCAACCTCCTACAATCTACGCGACCCGGCCGAGAAAATCAACCGCACCCGCTATCCGGATGTTTTTTCCCCGGCACATGGCTTGCTTTACAGAGAGCGTGATGTTTATACAAGGATACGTGCGGCCCAAGCGGGCAGCGAAGCGTTAAGTCATGCTTGCCATTATCGGAATCGTGGTGGTCGTGGTCGGCGTCGTCGGCGGGTTCACGCTCGCGGGCGGCGAACTGCTGGTGCTGGTGCAGCCGGCCGAGTTCCTCGTGATCGGCATGGCCGCCATCGGCTCGATGCTGATCTCCGTTCCGATCAAGACGCTTAAGGCCATCATGTCCGACATCACCGGGATCATGAAGGGCAGCGGCGCGGATCAATCGCTGTACATCGAGGTGTTGCGGCTTCTCAACGACCTGTTTCAAATTGCCCGCAAGGACGGCATCATCGCCCTCGAGCCGCACGTCAACGAGCCGAAGGAAAGCGCCGTCTTCCAGCGCTATCCTCGCATTCTGCTAAACCACTCCGCACTGGCGTTCCTATGCGATACGATCAAGCTGTTTCTGGCGGGCAGCGTTCCCGCCCATGAGATCGAAGCGCTAATGGACGCCGAGATCGAAACCCACCACGAGGAAGCGCAAGTCCGTCCGGCCACGTTGGCGCGCGTCGGTGACTCGCTGCCGGGTCTCGGAATTGTGGCGGCGGTGCTGGGAATCATCGTGACCATGGGCAGCATGGACGCGGGCGCGGCGGCGGTTGGTCATCACGTGGCGGCGGCGCTGGTGGGAACGTTCCTCGGCGTGCTGCTGGCCTACGGCTTCGTCAATCCGCTGGCCGCCAACATCGAAACCAAGCTCCGCAACGACGCGCGCCTGCTTTACGTGATTAAAGCCGGCATCACCGCCTTCGCCAAGGGCATGGCGCCGTCGGTGTCGGTGGAATTCGCGCGGCGCTCCATCTTCCATAGCGAGCGCCCGAGTTTCGAGGAAGTTGAAGACATGATGCGGCAAGCCCGCGCACCGGGAAAATCATGAGCGGACCCGAATCCCAACGCGACGAAGCCCCCGTCATTCGCATCATCAAGAAAAGCGGACACGGCGGCGGCCACCACGGCGGCGCTTGGAAAGTCGCCTACGCCGACTTCGTTACCGCGATGATGGCGCTGTTCATCGTGCTCTGGATTCTCGGTCAGGACGAAGAGACACAGAAAGGCATCGCCAACTACTTCCGCGATCCCACCGGCAAATCGCTGATTCTCTCCGGCTCGGGCGCGATCTCCAGCTCCTCGAACACGATGTCCCTGCGCAACGAGCACGGCGTGGACCCCAGCGTGCTCGATCTGAACGGCGATCCGCTGCGCGTACTCGAAGAAGAAGCGGACAATCTTAAGATGATGATCCAGCAGGAACCGGAGCTGCAGAAGCTCGCCGAGCAGATCAGCATCGAGGTGACTCCCGAGGGCGTGCGCGTCGAGATCAACGAAAGTCAGCGTCAGGCGCTCTTCGAGACGGGAAGCGCGCGGCTGTCGCCCGAACTCACGGAGGCGCTGAAAGCGTTCGGAGAACAGTTCGGGAAAACCGGCAATCCCATCATCATCGAAGGCCACACCGACTCCGCGCCCTACGCCCCCAGCAGTTCCATGACCAACTGGGAACTGTCCACCTATCGCGCCAACGAAGCGCGCAAGGTGATGGAGATCGCAGGGCTTCCCGAAACGCAGATTTTCATGGTGCGCGGGCTGGCCGATCGCAAGCCGCGCTTCAACAATCCGGCCGATCCGCGCAATCGGCGCATCAGCGTCCTGATGCTCAGCGCGGAAGGTCTGCGCATCGCCAAAGGCTCGACCTACGCGCCGCGCGACACGACGGTTCCCGGACACGATCAGGCGGAGACAGAGCCATGACCCCCGCCGTGCGTGTCCTTCACGTGCTGCACGCGGGGCAGCGGGACGTGCCGGACAATCTCCGGCAGGCGGCCGCCGCCGTGTACGTGGTTCCCGGTGGAGCTAAGGCGGACGATGCCGTGCGCGACTTCAATCCGCAGGTGATCACACTGTGCGGTGTGATAGACGGGGAGATGCGCGCGCTGCTCGATCCGCTCGAGGAACTCTCTCTTCCCGCTGTCGGGCTGGGGACGGGGCCGTCGGAAGCGTTGACCGCGGCCGTCGGTGCGCGGATCGCGGCGGAAGATTTGCACACGGTGCTGAATCTCGTCTGTGAGTTGTCCGTCGAGCGGCGGCGATCTCCGGTGTATACACCGAGGGCGATCGAAGCCGGGCTGGTCGTGGCGGTGGACGACATGATCGAGCTGCTCGAGCATCTGCTGGCGCTGCGTATTCCCGACTATCGGGAACGCGCTCAGCGGGTGGCCGAAGCCACGCTCTGGATCTGTCATCATCTTAATTTACCGGCGGACGAAGTGCGTGACCTCGTGCGCAGCGCCCGCCTGCGCGAGATCGGCAAGCTCGGACTCACGGATCGCCTGCTGTTCGCGCGGCGCGTCGAGCGGACGCCCGACGAGCAGGTCGCCTATGATCGCTATCCCGAATTGGGCGGCCACGCGCTGCAGCAGCTTCCCGTACTCCGCAAGGTGGCGGGCATCGTGGCCCATCAATTGGAAAACTTCGACGGCAGCGGGCCGAGCGGCTTGATGTCCCATCAGATTCCGCTCGGATCGCGGATTCTGCGCACCGCCGGAGCGTTCGCTATGCTGCAGACGATGTCCAATCAGCCGACCGCGACCCGCGACGTGCTCGCGGCTCTCGAAAGCGGACGCGGCACGCTCTACGATCCGCTGCTGGTGAAGCTGATCGCTAACTATCATGCTGCCGACGAAGAAGAGCCGACGGCGCCGCGGACCCACTGGGTGCGGTTGACGGAACTGGAAGAAGGTATGGTGATCGCTGAAGACGTGTGGAGCCGCACCGGCATGAAGATCATCCCCAACGGGACCCGTCTCACGAAGCACATCCTGAGCATCTTGCGGCAGTTCCCCGTTCATCCGTCCATTGATTCGGTGCGCGTGCGCGACTGAGCGCCGTCGCCCGATCCTGAAAACGAAACGCCCCCGCGCCGAGCGCGGGGGCGTTTTCCATGAGGGAGAATCCAACCGTGAACTTACTTGACCAAGAGCATCTTACGGGTGGCCGCGAAACGCTCGCCCACGGAGATCGTGTAGAAATACAAGCCGGAGGTCAGACGGCTCGCATCGAAGCTCACCGTGTAGTGTCCGCTGCTCATGTCCTGATCGCGGAGCACCGCCACCTCTGCGCCCATCGGATTGTAGATCTTCAGCGTCACGTGATCGGCCTGCACCAGATCGAACGCGATCGTTGTGGTGGGATTGAACGGATTCGGATAGTTCTGGTAAAGCGCGTATTCCGTCACCGCCGCGATGGACGAAGTCGGGGTTGCGTTCACCGTGCCGTGACTGGACCGATGCCCGCTGACGTCCACCGACCACAGGGTGTACGCGTAGGTCGTGCCGCCCGTCACGTTCCGGTCTATCCACGAATAGGATTGGCCGGTGGCACTGGTGCCCAGGCCCGGTTCGTTCCACACGACCTGACCGTCGCGCTCGATCTCGAAATGGTCATTGTCGGTCTCGGAAGCGGTTCGCCACGCGAGCGTGACTTCACCCGCACCGCCGGTCGCGTCGAACGCCGTCAGGCTCACCGCCAGCTGATAGTCGAAGGTGATGCAGAAGCAGCCTTCGCACTCCCACGGCAGAATGTCAATGTACCAGAAATTGTCGTGCCCGAAGTAGAAGAACACTTCCATGCAGTCGTTGATGCCGTACCACTGATCTTCATAGCCGGGATAGGGATATCCGCCGAAGATCAGGTTCGGGACGTCAATCGGAGTGCAGGTTGAGTTCTCGCAGTCGGTCGCATCGGGGTGGCAGCCCGGCGAAAAGATCAGCACCGGCTTTGCCTCAGGGCCGTCAAGGTTGCCGACCAGCGTGATCGAGGGATAGTACGCCCACGGACAGATCTGCACGCAGTACGTGTCGTCAATATGCAGTTCCGCCGGAACGTCCGACACGCACTGCGCCATTCCCGCCGGTGCCAGCAGAACCAGCGCCGCCGTGGCCACCAGGATTTTCAAAATCATCATTCGCTTCATCTATGCAACTCCCACAGAATTCGTTTGTCGGTTTCTGCTCACATGATGCAATCCACTCGGGACTACTTGAGGAACAGCAGTTTCATGGTCTGTGAGAAGCTGCCGCTGGTCATCGTATACATGTACACGCCGGTGGGCAGTGCGTTCGCGTTCCAGGAAATCGTGTGCGAACCGGCCGTCATCGTTTCGCTCAGCACGGTGGCCACTTCCCGTCCGGTCAGATCGAACACCTTCAGCGTCACATAATCGGCCGCCGGAATGCTGAACGTGAAGTTGGTTTGGCTGTTGAACGGGTTCGGATAGTTCTGGGACAAACTGTAGACGGTCACGGCTTCGGGATGCTCGCTCGGCGTGGCTTCCACCACCACCGACTGCCCGTCCACGTTGTACACGTTCAGGCTGCCGTTGATATCCCGGGTGTGCAGTTTGTAGAAATAGGTGTGACCGTTTTCCACGTCGGTGTCCACGAATTCATAGTCGTGACGTTCCGACGTCGTGCCCGCCGCGTTCAGGTTGCCGACCGTGTGATACATGCCGTCGCGGGAGTCGGCGCGGGAGATGATGAACTTCTCGGTCTCGATTTCGCTGGCCGTCGCCCAGTTCAGCGTGACCCGGCTGTCCTGACCGGAGACCGCGCTGAAGCCAAGCATCTCCACCGGGAGATAGAACTCGCTCCGCCAGATGCAGACGCAGCCCGGCCACGAGTCGCAGTAGTTGATGATGAGCTGCAGAACGCAGTTCGGGCGAACCCGCTTGAACCACTGCATCACGCTCCAGTCCACCGCGTCGCAGTCGGGATCGTTGCAGTGCGTTTCCGCCGGATCGCAGCCGTTGGTGACCGTCACTTCGAGCACGCTGGGATCGGGATAGTAGCCGGCATTTTCGCAGGCCACCGGAATCACGTACGATCCGTGGCAGAGCCATGCGCAATAGGTCAGTCCGCGAGTGATAATCAGCGGCAGATCGGCGGTACAATCGCTGGCGTACGTGTAGGAACCTTCACGCTCGATTCCGTCCACGATTGTGAACAGAGAATCTACCAGCGGAGGCAGAACCGACGGGCCGTCGCCGGGATAGTCAATGGTGACGGTCGCCGTAAACACGTTCCACACGCCGTTTTCCAGATCAATCTGGCGTTCGGGATCGGGAT
>JAQTRJ010000160.1 GCA_028711875.1 bacterium
CGCGCAGGATTTCACCGTCGGCGGCGGAGCCGTCGGTCGGATGCACGCCGGCAAGATTTGCGACGTGATGGAGCAGGCGCTCCGCTGCGGCGCGCCGTTTATTCAGATTAATGATTCGGGCGGCGCGCGCATCCAGGAGGGCGTGGACGCGTTGCACGGCTACGGCCGCATCTTCTACAACAATACGCTGCTCTCCGGCGTCGTGCCGCAGATTTCGATCATCGCCGGGCCGTGCGCCGGGGGAGCGGCCTATTCGCCGGCGCTCACCGACTTCATCATCATGGTGAAGAAGGAATCCAAGATGTTCATTACCGGTCCCGACGTGGTGAAAGCCGTGACCGGGCAAGAAATCAGCGCCGAAGCGCTGGGCGGCGCGATGGTCGCCACCAGTCTCTCGGGCGTCGCGCATTTTCTGGCGGAGGACGACAACGATGCCATCGCCATCGCCAAGCGGCTGCTGTCGTTTCTTCCGCAGAACAACACGGAAGCCCCGCCGCGTTTGACGCAGGCCAATTTCCTCGAGTTCGCTCCCGATCCGTATCTTGACGAGATCATTCCCGACGATCCGCGCGAGCCGTACAACGTGCTCGACGTGATCGGCCACATGGTGGACGGTGGCGATTTTCTCGAAATCATGCCGCAGTTCGCGAAAAACATCGTGATCGGATTCGGCCGGATTGGCGGTCGCAGCGTCGGCATCGTGGCCAATCAGCCGAGCGTGCTCGCCGGAGCGATTGACATCAACGCGTCGGCCAAGGCGGCGCGCTTCATCCGCTTTTGCAACGCGCTCAACGTTCCGCTGGTCACGTTCGTGGACGTGCCCGGATTTTTGCCCGGCATCGAGCAGGAATACGGCGGCATCATCCGGCACGGCGTGAAGATGCTGTTCGCCTACGGCGCGGCCACGGTTCCCAAGATCACCGTGATTTTGCACAAGGCCTACGGCGGCGCTTATCTGGCCATGTGCGGCAAGGCGATGGGTGCCGACCGCGTGTTCGCATGGCCGACCGCCGAGATCGCCGTGATGGGAGCCGAAGGCGCGGTGCGCGTGCTCTACAAAAAGGAATTGGAAGAGGCGTCCGATCCCGCCGCTTTGCGCGTTGAAAAAATGGACGAATATCGCCGCGTGCACGCCTCGCCCTATGTGGCCGCCGGGCGCGGACAGGTGGACGCCGTGATTATGCCGCGCGACACCCGCGAATATCTGATGTTCGCGCTGGAGACGCTGCATACCAAGCACGAACTGCGCCCCGCCAAAAAACACGGCACCATGCCGTTGTGAGCCGCCAATGAGTTCCGACTGGACGCTCGCCCTCGTGGCGCTGGTGATCGGTCCGATGGTGGTGCTCGCCGCCCTCGGGCTGCTTGCGCTCGTCACGAAAGGGATCAGTCTCGTGGATCGCCGCCTGAAGGACCTCGAGCGCAAGCCCGTGCTCAAGGAAACGGCGCTCGATCCGCGCATCGTGGCGGCCATCGTCGCCGCCATTTCCGCGGCCGAGAAACGCCGCTTTCACATTCACCGCATCCGCTATCTGGCCCCGCAGGTCGGGGAAGACGCGTGGCAGGATTTCTCGCGCGCGCAGCAACTCATCGCGCGGCGAGTGCCGAGAAAGGGATAAATACACGATGAAAAAGTATCAGGTCCGCGTCAACGGAATTCCTTTTGAAGTGGAACTCGATCTCGTGCAGGACGACGAAGCGGAACTGCCCGCCGGCCTGCCGCAGGCCGTCGCTTCGGTTCCCCGGTCCGCGCCGCCGCCGCCCGCCGTCGCTCCGGTTCCCCGTCCGGTTTCGCCCATGATGGCTGCGCAGCCGGGGCAGGTGCTCTCGCCGCTCACCGGCGCGCTGCACAAAGTATTGGTGCAGCCCGGAGCCAGCGTTAAGCGCGGTGACGTGCTCGTGGAAATCGAAGCGATGAAAATGAACACGAAAGTCTACGCTCCCTCTGACGGCGTGGTGGGAACGGTGCACGTCAAGGAAGGTGACGGCGTGCAGCAGGGACAGCTGCTGGTCACTCTGAAGGGAAACTGACGCGTGGAATTCTGGCCGCAAATTCAACAGTTCTTTGCGTCCGGCGGTTGGTCGCAGGTCACGGGCGGTCAACTCATCATGATGGGAGTCAGCGGACTTCTCTTTTATCTGGCCATCGTCCGCGACTTCGAGCCGCTGCTGCTGCTGCCGATCGGCTTTGGCGCGCTGCTCGCCAATATTCCCGGGACCGGCATTGTGGATCCGCCGCATGGCGACGTGGTCGGCGGCCTCTATTACTACATCAAGCAGGGCATTGATCTCGAGATTTTTCCACCGATCATTTTTCTCGGCATCGGCGCGCTCACCGATTTCGGCCCGCTGATCGCCAATCCGGCGACGCTCTTGCTCGGTGGCGCGGCGCAGCTCGGTGTTTTTATGGCGATGCTCGGCGCTATGGGATTGGGCTTTGGCGTTCAGGAAGCCGCTTCGATCGGCATCATCGGCGGCGCCGACGGCCCGACCAGCATTTTTCTTGCGGCCAAGCTGGCGCCGCATCTTCTGGGTCCGATCGCCGTGGCCGCGTATTCCTACATGGCGCTCGTTCCGCTGATCCAGCCGCCGATCATGCGTCTGTTGACGACGCACAAGGAACGGCTGGTCATAATGGAGAACCTGCGCGAGGTGTCCAAGCGCGAGCGGATTCTGTTTCCGATCGTGGTCATGATTCCCTGCCTGCTGCTTGTGCCGGTGGTCGCACCGCTGCTCGGCATGCTCATGATGGGCAACTTATTTCGCGAGAGCGGCGTCGTCCAGCGTCTCACCAAGACCGCGCAGAACGAACTCATCAATCTGGTTACGATTTTTCTCGGAACGTCGGTCGGCATTACCATGAGCGCCGACGTGTTCCTGCGCTGGTCTTCGATCAAGATCATTCTGCTTGGCAGCGTGGCCTTCGCGTTTTCCACCGCGGGCGGCGTGCTGCTGGGGAAATTGATGTACCGGATTACGAAAGGCAAGATCAATCCGTTGATCGGCGCCGCCGGAGTGTCCGCCGTGCCGATGGCCGCACGCGTAGCGCAGAAAGTCGGGCAGGAGGAAAATATCCACAACTATCTGCTCATGCACGCGATGGGTCCCAATGTGGCGGGCGTGATCGGCACCGCCATCGCTGCTGGAGTGCTGCTCTCGATTTTGAAATAACAAACTTCCGCGATAGGAAACACAAACGGCTCGGGAATTTCCCGAGCCGTTTTTCTGCCGTTCTGTTGTGTCGCGGCGGAGAATCTCCGGATTCGCCCGCAAGCACTTCGCCGAATTCGCCCGCAAGCACTTCGCCGAATCGGGCGTCCTCGCCCGACCGGAATCCAACTCTGCGCCGTTGTGGGTCTCCAGACCCGCGCCGGCGCCATCCGTCTCTTACCGCCGGTGCCTCAAAATAAACTGTTCGACCTCCGGCAAACCACCCTGCATGATGAGATAGCCGTCAATCGGTTCGCGCTCGGTAATATCTCCGCAGACGGGGGTGAGCATGAGCCGCTTCACTTCCTCGCGGTCGTGCGTATGGCCGAGCGCCCAGCCGAGCTTGATATACGCGGTTTCGGGAATCAGATTTCCCGCCGGCAGCACGCCCAAATCCATGATGTCGCGCCCCGTGTCGTAGACGTACATCTGCACATAGCCCCACAGCGTCTCGACCGTCATGTAGATGTGCACGCCTGCCGCGATCGCGCGCTTGATCGCGGGATAGAGCGGCTTGTTCACGTGGCCGAGTCCGGTGCCGGCGATCACGATTCCCTTGTAGCCGTTCGCGACCAGCGCGTCAATCAAATCCGGCTTCATGTTCGGGTAGTAATAGAGAATCGTCACGCGCTCGTCGAACACCGCGTTCAGCTTGACGGCGCGCGAAGCGTCGCGCTTGTGATAGTCACGCTTGATGTGCTGAATCTCACCGTTGCGCACAGTGGCGACCGGAGTGTCCGAGATCGTGCGGAACGTTGAACGATACGACGAGTGCATCTTCCGCACGCGCGTTCCGCGGTGGAGAAGATCGTATTGATCCGACGTCGGCCCGAACATGCACACCAAAACTTCGGCGATATCGCCATAGGCGGCGGCGTAGGTGGCGTCAATCAGATTGAGCGCTGCGTCCGACGACGGGCGATCCGAGCTGCGCTGCGAACCGACCATGATGATCGGCACCGGCGGCTCCTGCACCATATAGGTCAGCGCCGCCGCCGTGTAGTGCATCGTATCGGTGCCGTGACCGATCACGATGCCGTCGGCTCCGTTGCGGATTTCTTCTTCGATAGCCCGCGCCGTTCCGATCCACGCCTCAGGCGTCATGTTCTCCGAGAAGATCGCGTAAATTCGCTTCGTGGTCAAATTGGCGATGTCAGCCAATTCCGGCACAGCGCCGTACAGCTCGCCCGGCGAAAACGCAGGGATCACCGCGCCGGTGCGATAATCGAGACGGCTGGCGATAGTTCCGCCGGTTCCGAGCAGCGTCACGCACGGCTTCTTTGGATCGTACGGAAATTCCTTTTCGGGAATCTTGTAGTGCGCGCGCTTGTAGCCGGTCTCCGTGATCGAGTGAATGCGATCCACGTGAATGCCGACGTTGTAGCCGTTGGGCAGCTTGAGGACGATGTGATGGGGATTCTCGGTCTCGGCGCGCGGCAGAATCAGCCCCACGAATTCGCCGTCAGCGGTGTTCATCTTCACGTCCGACCAGACCCGCACCTGATTCCGAATCAGTGCGGACTTGGCCGGATCGCGATAGCCGCGATAGTCTTCCGCGTCGGCGACGGGTGTCGTTGTTGGTTTTGTCATGATTTCAGTGCCTCTTCCAATAGCTCAGCGGCCTGTCGCGCGGGAATCCGGCCCGGCGGCCGCTGAAGCTGTCCCATCCACCAGCGCACGCGTCCCTCCGTGCAGCGGCTGCGCGTTGAAACCGTCCGCACCGCTTCCACCAGCGGCCGCCAGACCGGCTCCGCCAGCGGCAGCATCTGCTGCTTCGCGGCAATCGTCATCCAATCGGCTCCGGGACGACGCGAACGCTGCATGACCAGAATCGGCACGGCTTCCCAGTGCAGCGCGCCTTCGCGGAGTAGTTGAAATAGCCGCCGCCACGCTTCCGGAGAAATGGCTCGCGGATTCCCCTTCCGACGGTGCGCCGCCCTCGCATCCTGAACCAGCACGCGGGCCACGCGATTGGCCGGCAGCCGCCCTTCGCTCTGCACTTTTTGATACAAGCCATAGAACGCGGAAGCGATCAATCCGTCGGCCAGCTCCTCGCTCATGCCGTCTCCGAGCAACTTCGCTTTCTTCTCCCACGGCGGCTCGGGCATAGTTCCCCGGATGTGCGCAGCGCGTTCGGGCGAAATGATCGTGGGCGGCGAGTCCGTATCGGGATACATGCGGTTCGGGCCGGGCAGGATGCGCTCGAAATCCGTCCATCCGCCGCGCCGCGCCTGCCGCGTTTCCGAGGGAACTCCCTGCGTCGCTTCGCGGATGCGAATCATCGTTTCGTTGAGCGCCGTCGTCACGTCCGCCGCCGGGCCGCAGACCACCACGACGACGTCCTGTTCGTCCGCCCCCGTCATGGCCAAGATGGCCGTTTGGTCGCTGGGGAACAGCTCGAATTCGCCCTGCGCTCCGGTGTAGAACAGGTTCGGCATCTCGTCGAGACACGCGATCACCCGTACCCGCCCCGAGACTTCGTGCGCGAACATCCGTCCCGGCTGCACGATTTCCGAAAGCAGTCCGCCCACGCCGTGCACGCGCACCGCCGCGATTCGCAGTCCCTGTTCCTGCGCTTGGTCGAGGCGCGGGGTTCGGAAGTGAAT
>JAQTRJ010000161.1 GCA_028711875.1 bacterium
AGGAGAGCCACAACGGCGCGAAAATGTCGTAGCCTTCTTTCTTCATGGGACTGACCGCAGACGAAACCGGGGCGGATCGCACGATCCGCCCCGGTGATTCATGAAAATCATCTCAGAAAAATCATTTCAACAAGAGCATTTTCCTCGTCGCGCGCGCGCCGCGGAAGTCGAGAGTGTAGAAATACACGCCGCTCGCAAGTTGGCTGCCGTCGAAAGCGATCTCGTGCGAACCGGCGGTAAGTCTCTCGGCAAAAACTCGCGTCACCACTTCGCCCGCGAGATTATACACCGTCATCCGCGCAAATCCCGAAACCGGCAGCGAGAAGCGGATGGTGGTCTGCGGATTGAACGGATTCGGGTAGTTTTGCGCGAGCGCGAAGTCGGCAGGAGTCTCCGCAAACTCACGCGGATCAGAGGAGAGCGGCGCGCCGTAGAAAAATGCCTGTACCGATAGACAATAGTTCGGTTCGGTGTGACCGGTGGAGTTGTACTGGCAATCGTCGCAGGTCACGCCGCTGATGCACTCCGGATTGTCGGGACGACACACATTTTCGTAGGGCTGAATCTCATAGTAGAAATCCACCGTTTCGCCCTGCGAGAAATCGAAATAGTAGTTGTCCCACGGCAGGACCTTGTCGCCCGGACACCAGCCCGCTCGATCATATCGCCACGTCCCCCCCTGTGGACTGCAATCATTGTAGTCGCAGTCATCCCGCCACAGTTGATGGGTGAACTCGCTCGCTCCGATCCAGACCCGATGCCACTTGTTCGAGAATTCCGCCGCGTTGTGCGTGTTGCCCTGACCGTGCCCGGTGCAGACGGCGCGCACCATCATGTACTCGCAGAGATCGTCGGCCACGATCGAGTGCGGCAGAATGTACTCCTCGGGCGGCCGCGCCGGATCGCCATAGACCAGATAGCCGAAATCCCAGAGGTTCAGCACCTGATAAGCCACGATGTCGGGCGTGCCGCTGATGAACTCGAACTCGCAAGTCACCAGCCAACCCTGATTGCCGCCGATCCAGGTCGTGATAGACAGACTGAGCGTGACACTGTCGCGCAGCAACGACTGATAGTCGGTGACGTCGAAGTCCCACGAGCAGCTTCCCGGCCCGCCGCCGCCGGTGATGTCGTAGGGAGTGATGAAGCGCGCGATTTCGTAGCGTTCGCTGGTCGTGTCGGTGACGGGAACGAGCACGTGCAGCTGCGCGAGCCGGTCCCACGGATCGCAGTCGCCGGGCGAGCCGGGACAGCCGAGCGTGAGGTGCAGCGTGATTTGCAAATAAGGTTCTCCGCCCGAGGGAAAGGCGAACGTCGCGACGTGCGGATCAGCCCAGTTGACGAATTCCTGATCGAAGGTGACGACGGTGGTGTCGGCGCGGGCGGCGAGCGGAGCGGCAAGCAGCAGGCAAAGAAGGACCGATGAGGGATGAAGGATAAAACGAGAACGCGATTTCATGATTCCTTCAATATGGGTTTGTGCGTTATCGTGATTCCGGCCGGATTGCCCGCGGCCAGAATGTGTGCGCGGGAGAGGATCCCTGCGCCAAGCCCGGCCTGGCGAGCACGAGCCATGAAAAAATAACTTGCGGCGGTTTACGACAGCGGAGTATTCGCGCGCGGGCGATGGACGCCTTTGCTGGTGAGCGCGTAAGAGAGCGCTTCGATTTCGATCACCATGTTTTCGTTGCGGACGGAGACGCCGGGCGGAACGAGGATCGTCACCGGCGCGAAATTCAAAATCGCTTTGATCCCCGCCGCCACGAGGCGATCCACCACACGCTGCGCCGCCGCACCGGGCACCGTCACCACCGCGATCCGAATTTTCTCGCGCTTGATTTGCTCCTCGCAGTTTTCAAAATCCTGAATCATGAGATTGCCGATGCTCTGTCCGATCTTCTCGGGATCGCTGTCAAGCACGAGCCTGAACAGGAATCCCTGATCGGTGAACTGCTTGAAGTGCACGAGCGCGGTGCCCATGTTGCCGGCTCCCACCAGACAGATGTTCCACGTGCGGTGCAGACCGAGAATCTGGCCGATGTTACGGTGAAGGTCGAGCGTGTTGTAGCCGAGACCGCGCCGCCCGAACGCGCCGAAGAAGGAGAGGTCTTTGCGAACCTGCGCGGCGGTCAGTCCGTTCAGGCGGGCGATTTCATCGGAAGAAATCGTCGCCTTTTCCTGCGCGATGGCGTTCTGCAGCGTGCGATAGTACTTGGACAATCGCTTGACGGTGGCATCCGAAATTTTCGGACAGTCGGCGCGAGCGGAAGAAGTAGGGCGCGGCATGAGGACCGTCTCCTGTCTCTATGGAAGTGGATGGATTAACAATTTCGGTGACGGATCAATTCCGGCCGGGTTACGCGCGGGAAGGGGTGACTCTGGAGAGTCACCACCGGGAGGAGATGAATTCCTTGCGCTGAACCCGGCTCGGCGAGTCATTGATTACCCCCCTTGATCCCCCCACAGAGTGGGGGGAAAAATAGAATTCCCCTTCAATTCCCCCAAATCAAAGACACCCTCTGGTCCCCCCGCAAACGGAGAGAGATGAATCACATCGCGCCGCGGCCGCGGACGACTTCGGTGACGGTGCGGAGCAGAATGCGCAGATCGAACCACAGACTCCAGTTTTCGACATAGAAGAGATCGTATTCGGTGCGCTCGTCAATCGTGCTGTCGCTGCCGCGCAGTCCGCAAACCTGCGCCCAACCGGTGACGCCCGCTTTCACGCGATGCCGATCGAGATACTGCGGAATGCGCTTGGAAAATTCCTCGACGAAATGCGGACGCTCGGGACGCGGACCGACCAGCGACATGTCGCCGCGGAGCACGCTCCAGAATTGCGGAAGTTCATCCAGCGACCAGCGCCGCAGAAATTTTCCGACGCGGGTCACGCGCGGATCGCCGCGCTTCGCCCAGACCGGGCCGGTGTGCTGTTCGGCGTCGGTGCGCATGGTGCGGAATTTAATCATGTCAAACTCGCGGCCGTCCATGCCCACGCGGCGCTGCCTGTAGAAGAGCGGCTTGCCGCTGTCAAGCCAAACGGCCAGCGCGATTAATCCGTATAGCCATGAAAAGCACAGCAGGAAGAGCGCGGAAAATCCGAAATCCATCGCCCGCTTAACGACGTAGCGCCACCCGGCCATGGGGATCGTTTTCATCCGCAAAATGGGCCGTCCGCCGACGTCGGTAACTTTGATCCGCGACTTGGTGATCTCGACCGCCGCCGGGCAATAGAGCAGCTCCACGGTGATCCCTTCGGCGGCGCGCATGACGTCGTTCATTTTATCTTCTTCTTCGGGCGGCGGAGCCATGAGTAGCAGATCGAGATCGTGCTCGAAGACGACGTGCTTGAGATCGCTCACGCCGCCGAGCGAATGGCCGCCATCCACCGGAGCGGGGCCGACTGCGCCGACGAGTTCAAATCCCTGAGAGCGGCCGCGCTCGAGATCGCGCCAAAGCTTCGCGGCCACCTCGCCTGATCCCCAGATCGCCGCGCGCTGCACGCCCACGCCGCGTTTGAAGCAGGCAATCTGCAACCTCTGAAAGAACGCGCGGCTGGCGACCAGCGCGGGCAGCATGAACGCGAGCGTGAGTAAAAACACCAGCCGCGAATACTGAAACTCGCGATAGAAGAAGATCGCAGCGAGCACAATGCCCATCGAGAACAGCGCGCCGCGCAGGATGCGGCCGATTTCCTGCTCGAGCGGCACGCGCAGGCGGGTGGCGTAGCCTTTGTACGTCCACGACACCATCACGTAGACCGAGCCGAGCACGAAACCGAACAGAAAATAATTGATGACCTTCGGCTGCCACTGCGGAGGATAGAGATCGCCGAGCGGCCAGTAGAAGCGGATGTAGTAAGCGAGGAGCGCGGCCGCGGTGACGGCGACGACGTCGAACAGCGTGGCGATGAGCGGCAGCCAGAACGACGCGGTCAGCGAGCGCTCGCCGGCACGGCGGGGAGGAGCGAATGAAGAATCCGATTCTTTCATTTTATGAGTTTGTATTAGCAGGCATCTTGATGATGTCGCGGAAAGTTATTCGCCGTTGTGGGTCTCCAGACCCGCAATGGCGATCCTCGCGTCCTACTGTCCGGTCGCTTCCGCGTCGCCGATCTCGATCTCTTCGCCGTCCTCTTTGACGATCTTGGCGACGTCGCCGATTTTATCGCCGGAGTCGAGGCGGATCAGGCGGACGCCCTGCGTGACGCGGCCCATTTCGCGGATGTCGGCCATGCTCTGGCGAATGACCACGCCGCTCGACGTGATGATGATGAGGTCGTCGCTCTCGGCCACTTCCTTGATCGCCACCATCGCGCCGGTTTTGGGAGTGGTCTTCAGCGCGAGCACGCCGCCCGCGCCGCGCTTGGTCAAGCGATAGTCCTCGACCGCCGAGCGCTTTCCGTAACCGTTTTCGGTGACGGTCAGGATCGAGGAATTCTCGTGCGCGACGATCATGCCCACCGCGCGCGCCTCGGTCTTGAGATTCACGCCGCGCACGCCGGTGGCCGTGCGACCCATCGGACGGACGTCGCTTTCCGTGAAGCGCACGGCCTTGCCTTCGCTGGTGCCGATGATGACTTCATTCGTGCCGTCGGTGAGCGCGGCCTCGATGAGTTCGTCGCCTTCCGCGATGTTCAACGCGATGATTCCCGACGAGCGCGGATTGGAAAAATCGGAGAGCGCCGTCTTCTTGACGGTGCCGCTCTTCGTGCACATGAGCACGTAGCGGTCGTCGCGGAATTCCTTGACCGTTAAGAACGCGCGGACTTTTTCCTCGGCGCTGCGCTCGATCAGATTGACGAGCGCCTTGCCGCGCGTGCCGCGGCCAAGCTGCGGAATCTGATAGACCTTCAGCCAATAGCAGCGGCCTTTGTCGCTGAAGAACAGAATGTAGTCGTGCGTGGAAGCGACAAAGAGATGTTCGATGAAATCCTCTTCGCGCGTGGTCGCTCCCTGACTCCCGCGTCCGCCGCGTCCCTGCTTGCGGAATCCCGTCACTGGGAAGCGCTTGATGTAGCCGGCGTGGGAAATCGTCACCACCATGTCTTCCGGGGCGATCATATCTTCGAGCGTAACCTCGGCGGTATCTTCTACCACGTCCGTCCGCCGTTCATCGCCGTATTTTTCGCGCAGTTCGACAAGTTCGCTCCGCACAACCTGCATTCTCCGCTCATGCGACTCGACGAGTGCGGTCAGCGCCTCGATGTTCGCACGCAGCTCTCGGATTTCATCCACAAGTTTCTGCCGCTCGAGACCCGTCAGGCGCGCCAGCCGCATGTCGAGAATGGCCTTGGCCTGCACTTCGGAGAGCTTGAAAGCGGCGCGCAGTTCGGCGTTGGCCACTTCGGTGGAGGAAGCGCGGCGGATGATCTCGATCACTTCGTCAATGTTGTCCACCGCGATCTGCAGGCCTTCGAGGATGTGCATGCGCTCCTGCGCCTGCTTGAGCTCGAACTGCGCGCGGCGGTAGACGACTTCGTGACGGTGATCGAGATAGTACTCGATCATTTCGCGCAGCGTGAGCACGCGCGGCACGCCCTTGACCAGCGACAGCATGATGATGCCGTAGGTCTCCTGCATCGGCGTGTGCTTGAAGAGCTGCGAGAGCACCACGTCGGGCACGGCCTCGCGCTTGAGTTCGATCACCAGTCGCATACCGTCGCGGTCGGACTCGTCGCGGATGTCGGCGATGCCTTCGATCTTCTTGTCGTTGACATGGCTGACGATGGTTTCGATCAGGCGCGCCTTGTTG
>JAQTRJ010000162.1 GCA_028711875.1 bacterium
CCCGCTGCTCGTGCAGCCGCGCGTCTAAAGCCCGTATATCCAGCGGACTCTCCAAAAACACGATCGCGCTCACGAACTCAGAGCCGCTCTTCGCCGCCAGCTCCGCCTCGAGCGCCGGCGAAAACTCGGCCGCCTGCAGATTTCCCGCGAACAGCGCGGCCGCCATCAGGCACAGCGCCAGTAAAAACGGGTCACGAGTCTTCATTATCAACACCTCAAAATTTATATCGTCTGACAATTCATGCCACGAAAAAACCTGAATTACAATATACGGCGGCTTCCCCGGCAAAGCAATATCGCCGAAACACCGTCGAAAAAAAACGGCCGTTGAAGGCCGTTTTTAAACGGAACGAGTGTTTCCCGTGAAACATTCGCCAACTGCATAGCCGGGCTTACTTTGCCGCGCGTTTTCGAATTTCGGATCAGGAGGGATCCTCGAGCGGCATCACAATCCATGCGATCAGATAGACTAAAATCCCCGTTCCCGCCAGCAGCACGAATGCGATCCACAGCAGTCGGATCAGCACCGGGTCCACGTTGAAATAATGTCCGAATCCCGAGCGCACTCCGGCGATCATCCGTCCCCGATGAATCCGCACCAGCCGCTTGTAGGGACGCGATCCGCTCGTTTGTTCATTTGCCATGATTCTCTCCTTAATACCTTCCCTCCACGTTGTGAGGGGAATAGAAGGGGGGTGCCTACGGTCTCGGCGCGCAACGCTGAAATCCCTTGTGATAGAGGTTCACGTCGGCATTCGGATCGTAGGTGTTGTTGTCGCTGTAGACCTCCTGCCCGAGGTCGTTCACCCAGCGATATTTTCCGAGCTCGACCGGCCGCGTTTCGTACTCTCCCGTGAACGGATTCTTGTAGTCTTCCTGTCCGGTCAGCGTCAGATACATGGAGTTTTGAATTTCCGAGTTCACCTTCCGCCGGTTCTCGGTCATCTCCTGCTCGATCCGCGCGATGTCCCGCTGCGTGTCCAGGACGATCTGGCTGCGCGTCATTTGTCCCTGAATCTCGCCGGCCAGCCATTTCGGATTGATCTGAATGCTCGCCTGCATGGCCGCAAAGACGGGAATCCACTGCGTGAACTCGGCCGCCGGAGTCCGGGCGAAGCGCGTTTCCTTATTCTCCCACATGCCCATCGCGTCCGGCCCCCAGTTGACAATCACCGCCGACCAGACCTCGCGGTAGGCGACACCATCTTCGGTGTATTCGAGAATCACCACGCCTGCGTCGCACACCGGAGTGAATGGCAGCGGCAGCGCGGCCAGCGACTGCTGATATTTCTGCGCGAGATCCGCCGCCGGATGCGTTTCCTTCACCTGAAGCTCTTGCGCCCCCGGATGAAGATAGGGAAACGCCATCTGCGTGATGAAGCCTTGTGCGTTCGGGCAGGGCGCGACCAACATCCCGTTGTAGTTGCTGCCGTAAGGGAACATCCCCGCCGCCGGAGAATTGGATCTCGGCACGTCCGCGTAGCGCATATCGGACAGCACGCGCGCCATCACCGTGCCCCGCTCGTCCTTCTTGATCGTCATGTCGAGCTTGGCTTCAATGGACTGCGCCGCGCCGCCCATGGCCGTGGGATCAAGCCGCGAAATGCCCCCGTCCACCGTCCAGCCGTGAGGCACGATCATGCTGAAAGCATTCTCGCGCGGCTCTTGCACGCGGTCGAAAACCAGACCGGCGGTTTCGGCGGCTCCGCAAATCACCGCTGAACACAACGTCAGCGCTGCGGCATGCCGCAGAATCCGAATGTGCTTCATCATATGGGAGTTCCTTATCGTTCGGTTTGTTGCGTTCGCAGCAAACCCGAGAGATCGTAGCCCTGAGCCCGCACCTGTTCCAGCACGGCTTGCAGCGCCGCCTCGTCCAGTTGCGGCGCGCGCGCGAGAATCCATAGATATTTTCGGTTCGGCTCTCCAATCGCCGCATAGCTGTAGTCGGGAGCGAGCGCGATGATCCAGTAGTCGCCCCATACGAACAGCAGCGGCGCGAGAAATCCCGGCGCGAATCGCACTTTAAGCTTCGTGTTCGGCCCGCGCGGGCTTGCGAGTTTCGCTCTCCCGACCGCTTCCGACAGGTCTCCGTTTTCCGTGCGGCAGCGGTTCACCACACGGATGTCGCCGTCTTCAAGCAGCGTGTAGGTCGCCGCCACCTCGCCCGCGCATTTCTTCTGAAACCAGTTGGGCAGCCGCGCGATTTCGTACCACGTTCCCGCGTAGCGCTGAAGATCCACCTCGGGCACAACCTCCAATGCAGGAAGCTCCGCCGCCGCCGCGCCCAGCGCGAACAGCACAAGAAAAGACGCAAGAAAAATCATCGGATCCCCTACTTTATCAAGAGCGCTTTGCGCAAGAAGGTCCGGTCGTTCGCCTGCAACCGGATCAGGTACATTCCCGACGCGCAGTTCAAGGCGTTCCATGAAAACGTATGCGTTCCCGCCGCCAGCACGGCCGTGGAACTCAGCGTGGCCACCCGCTGTCCGAGCAGATTGAACACCGCCAGATCAATCCGCGCGGGTGTGGAAATTTCGAGAGGAATCTGCGTTACCGCATTGAACGGATTCGGATACGGATCAAGCAGCGTGATCGTCGTCGGCAGCGCGGCGCGATCGTCGTCCGCGGCCTGCGGCGTGCGCGCGACGATCTGCACGTCGTCGAGATACCACTCGGTCGCGTAGTCTCCCTGATAATCGAAGGCGATGCGCAGCTCCGCTCCCGCCGCGCCGGGAATGACCACGCTGATCTCGCCCCAGTCGTCCTGCGGATCGCTCAGTTCGACCAGCAGCGTCCACGGCCCGTCGTTCAGCATGCTCAGCGCCCAGTGGTGAGTGCTGTCGGTGTACCAGCCCGGTACATAGCAGTTGCGCTGGAAAAACGTCAGCCGAACCTCGGTGGCGTTCGCAGGCACGTTCTCCGCCGGAGAAATTAGCCGGTCGCGCACGTCCGTGCCGCCGGTGCCTTGATCGTCATCGTGATATGCGGCATTGGCTCCCGAGTGACCCTCGTCGCCGCAGCCCGCTCCCGGTGCATCATAGAGCGGCTGCCAGTTCGCGCTTGTCGGGCCGAGTTGCTGCACCTGCCAGCCGGTCGGCGGAAAACCGCCGTCGAAGCTCTCGCTGAGCAGCGTGGTCTCACCGGTTCCGCCTCCGCCGTCCGGTCCCGTCTTCACCAGCCACATGTCCACGAATCCGAATGAACTCGTTTCGCCGCCAATGATGTAACCGCCGTCGGACGTGGCCGCCAGCGCGTTACACTTGTCCCAATCGCTCCCTCCGAAGGTGCGGCTCCATAGACTGTCGCCGCTCGCATTGGTTCGCAGCAGCCACATATCGGAACTGCCTGAGCCGAAAGACAAGGTGCCTCCGCCAAGCAGACAGCCGCCGTCATGAAGCAGCAGCGCCGCCTCGCAGCGGTCGGTGGATGTGCCGCCGTAGGCTCTCGTCCATAGCGTGTCTCCGTTGGTATTGATCCGTACCAGATAGTTGTTGAGTGAGCCGGGAGCGTAGGGACCGAACGAATCGGTGATCCCCGCCAGAATGTAGCCTCCATCCGTCGTTTGCCTCACGTAGATACATTCCTCGGTGTACTCCCCGCCGCAAGCTCGACTCCAGAGACTGTCTCCGTTGGCATTGGTCTTCACCACCCAAAAATCGGGATGAGTGGGGTAGCCGTGACCGAACGACTCGGTCATGCCGGCGATGACGTAGCCGCCATCTTCCGTCTGCTGAACCGAGTAGGCAAATTCCATGTTCGGGCCGCCGAAGCGCCGGCTCCACACGCTGTCGCCGCTGGCAGAGACTTTGACCAGAAGCATGTCCCAATTGCCGGATCCGTCCACCGCATAAGTGGCGCCCGCGATGATAAAGCCGCCGTCATTCGTCCGCTGCAGCGAGTAGGGATACTCTTCCGGATCGCCGCCGATCGTGCTGCTCCATAAGCTGTCGCCGTTCGCGCTCAGGCGGATCAGCCAAAAGTCGTAGGTGTACTGGCCGTTTTCCCACATTTCCCGCTCGGCCACCAGTGCGCAGCCGCCATCGTCCGTCGCCAGAATCGAATGACAGGCTCCCTGCCCCGAACCCGCGGCGAAGGCTCGACTCCACGCGCTGTCGCCGTCTGCGTTCACCTTGACGATCCAAATCTCATCCCGGCCGCTCGGGGGATCTGAATAGCCGCCCAAAACGTAGCCGCCGTCGGTCGTCTGCGCCACGGCGTAGCACGCTTCGCCATTGGTGCGGCCGAACGTGTTGCTCCACAGACTGTCCGGCTGAGCCGTGGCCGCGGAAAAGCAGGCCATGAACAGGAGTGGAAAAAACTGGATGTGACGTTTCATGTTTCCCTCGTGTGGGTTGTACCGACAGGCCGCGATCCAGCCGCCTCATGCGCTGGGGAATCACCTGATAATATACATAACTTTTTTTTCTCGCAAGGGATTCGTTCCCACACGGCTGAACCACTGGAGATTCCTGCACATATAAACTCTCATGGCATGCCCGCCGAGCCGTGTTCAGCTCAGGATATCCTGTGTTCCCGGTGGTGACTCTCCCGAGTCACCCCTTCCCGCGCATAACCCGGCCGGAACCTCCGAGAACGATTCTCCTTCAGGTCAGTGGAAAAATGCGATGTCCTCGACGGTTGTATTTCCGGCGGAAATTGACTACCATTACGCCTACGTCTCTGGAAGGCTGCGCTCATGTCCAATTGCTGTTCTCCCAGTCCCGATCCGCCGCCCGCGCCCGCGAAAAAACACCTCGCGCTTCCCCCGGCGTGGCGCGAAGCGGCCGTGTTCGGCGCGCTCTGGGGAGCGTTTGAAATCACCGTCGGATCGTTTCTCTACATGACCCGCCTGCCGCTCAAGGGCGTGCTCTTGTCGTCGCTGGCGGCGGGATTACTCGTGGCCAGTCACATGTTGATCCGCCGCCCGTGGTTTCCGCTGCGAGCCGCGCTGATCTGCGTCGCCCTGCGCACCCTTGCTCCCGACGGCATTCGCGTCGGCCTTCTGTTTGCTCTACTCTTTCAGGGATTCAACGTCGCGCTCTTCTTCCGCCTGCTCCGCTCGCCGCTGGCCGCCGGTCTCGCCGCCGGATTCGTTGCGGCGGTAGCCAGTCAACTACAGAGCATCATCACCAAACTCGTCACCTACGGACTCGACTTCTGGAGTCTGTTCGTCGCGCTGCTCGAGAAAGCGCAAAGTCTGCTGCATCTTCGCCTCGGCAGCGAATGGATGGTCGTGGGAGTGTTTCTGCTCATCGTCGGCGGAGTCGGCGCGCTGGGCGGCGTTCTCGGCTGGCGGCTCGGTCGAACGGCGCTCGCGCTGCGCCGGGAGGAGCGCGGTGATGCCTCGTAACCGCATCGGCGCGCTCGTCGCGCTGCTCGTGATCGGTCTCGCGCTCAGCGCGCGGCCGTGGTTGCTGGCGGCGGGGCTGGTCATCATTCTCGCCTGGAGTCTGAGCCGCGACCTGCGCGCGCTGCGCCGAGTGGCGAAACTCAAATTCTGGATCGGCAGCCTCGTCATCGCCCTCTTGGCCGGTCTTCTGCTCGGCAAGAATCCGCAAGACTTCTTGGGTCTGCCGCTCTCGCTCGATGGGCTGTCAATGGGTCTCATGATGATCCTGCGCGCGTTCACGCTGATCACGGCCGGCGCGGTGCTCTTCCATGCGGCGGGACGCGATCAGTTTATGGCTTTCACGCGGCGGATCGGTCTGCCGCATTTCGAACCCGCCTTC
>JAQTRJ010000163.1 GCA_028711875.1 bacterium
CGAACGGTGTCCGGTTCACCTCGGCCAGACTCGCCCAGAAATAGATGATGAAAGCAACCAGTCCGAACGGCAGATGGCTGAACACCGTCCAATGCCAGAATCCGCCCGCCTGAATCCGCGTCAGTTCCGTGATGGACAGACTTCCCGCCAGCATGATCGGCACGAGCAGCGACAGCGCAATGGGAATTTCGTAGCTGACCATCTGCGCCGCCGAACGCAGTGCGCCGTACAGCGCCCACTTGTTGTTCGACGCCCACCCCGCCATCAGAATCCCGATCACCACCACCGACGAAATCGCCACCAGATAGAACACGCCAATATTGATATCGGCGCCCACCAGCGTACTCGCAAACGGAATCACCGCCAGCGTGGCGAACGATCCCGTGAATACAAGATACGGCGCAAGCCGGAACAGAATCCGATCCGCCGCCGTCGGAATAATATCCTCTTTTAAAAGCAGCTTGAGCGTATCCGCAACCGTCTGTGACCAGCCGTGCCAGCCGCCGGTTTCCATCGGCCCCAGCCGATCCTGCATGTGCGCCGACATCTTGCGCTCGAGCCAGATCGCCAGCAACGCGAACACCGCCACGAAACCGATCACTCCGATGACGAACACGATGGACCAAGGCAGACTCGATTCGATCATCGGTCCACCTCCCCGAGCACCACGTCAATCGAACCGATCAGCGCCACTATGTCGGCGATAAACAGCCCCGGCGCGATCCGCGGAATCACGGACAGCGTGCAGAACGAAGGCGCGCGGCATTTCAGCCGATATGGCTTCGCCTTTCCGTCGGAAACGACATAGAATCCCAGTTCCCCCTTCGGACTCTCCGTGCGAAAATAGACTTCTCCCGCCGGAACCTTCGCCCAGCTCTTCGGCACCGCCGCGCGCACGTCGTCGGCCGGCATCCGCTCCAGTCGTTCCACAGCCTGCTGAATGATGCGCAGAGACTGCTCCATCTCCCACACCCGCATCATGTAACGGTCGAAGCAATCGCCCAGCGCTCCCGCTTCTCCCTTTCCAACGGGAATTTCGAAATCGTACGTTTCATAGCCCGAATACGGATCGTTCTTGCGCAAATCCCATTTCATTCCCGATCCGCGCAAATTCGGTCCGGTTACGCCGTAATCAATCGCCACGTCCACCGGAATCACGGCAACTTTGCCCGTTCGTTCGAGGAAAATTTTATTATAGGAAAGCAGCATGTTCAATTCGGGAATTTTCGGCTGCATATAGCGAATGAATTCGCGCACCTTGCCCGGCCAACCGTCGGGCAGATCGTGCGCCAGACCGCCGATCCAGATATAATTATAGAGCAGACGGCTGCCCGAGAGTTCGTCGAATAAATCGAGAACATGCTCGCGCTGCTGGAACAGATAAAGGAACGGAGTCACCGCGCCGATGTCCAGCCCGTACGTTCCCAGCGCGATCATGTGGCTGGCCATGCGGTTGAGTTCGCAGACCAGCACGCGAATCGCCTGCACACGCTCCGACACCTCAATTCCGAACAGCTTCTCGCAGGCCAGCGCGAGTCCCAGCGAATTGTTCATGCTTGCGCAGTAATCCAGCCGGTCGGCGTAGGGAATCGTCTGCGGCCAGGTCGCGTTCTCGCACATCTTCTCGAAACAGCGGTGCAGATATCCGATGTGCGGCGTGGCCGAAATCACCAGCTCCCCGTCGGTCTGCAATTCGAGCCGCAGTACCCCGTGCGTGGCCGGATGCTGCGGGCCCATCTGCAGCGTCATGCGCTCCCCGTGGACGTCCTCCACGTGAGCGAGCGCGTCTTCAAGTTTGCCCGGCGTCAGACCGAGCGGAATATTCATGTCGTGGAGGTCGTTCACGCGGATCGGTCGGGGGGAAGTTGCGAAGTGAGAGGGATACCGTGGAATTCTTCCGGGGGACGATAGTCTTTGCGCAGCGGATGTCCTTCCCAGTCGTCGGGACAGAGAATCCGCCGCAAATCGGGATGGCGGTCAAACCGTACGCCCACCATATCATAGGCTTCGCGTTCATGCCACTCCGCCGCCGGCCAAACGCTGCAGACCGAAGGAACCAGCGGATTCTCTTTGGGAACCGAACAGCGCACGGTCAGATGATGATGACGGCTGATCGAGTAAAGATGGTATACGATCTGAAGCCGCTCGCCGCGATCCACACCCGAGAGACATTTCAGGCATTCGAAATGCAAGGCGGAATCGTTCCGCAGCGCCGTCGCCGTCATCAGAAGTGTTTCCGCGGAAACCTGCAGCGCCGGTTCGAGCGGAATCTGCTCCAGCTCGATGTCGGCGTAGGGGACGACCTCTTTCAGTCTCTGGAGAATTTCTGCCGGAGTCATATCGTCACGATCATGCTTGTTTCTTCGCCAGCGTCTCGCGCTCGATCTTCTCGCGCAGCAGCAGAAACGCGTCAATCAAAGCTTCGGGGCGGGGGGGACATCCCGGAATGTACACGTCCACCGGAATAATCTGATCCACTCCCTTGACCACGTGATAGCCGTGTTCCCAATACGGGCCGCCCGAATTCGCGCACGACCCCATCGAGATCACGTAGCGCGGTTCCGGCATCTGCTCATAGAGCCGCCGAATCCGCTCGGCCATCTTCGCCGTCACCGTTCCCGCGATAATCATGCAGTCGGCCTGGCGCGGTGTGGGTCTCATGAAAATCCCGAACCGGTCCAAATCAAAGCGCGCCGCCGCCGTCGCCATCATTTCAATCGCACAACAGGCGATTCCGAACGTCAGCGGCCATAGCGAGCGCGAGCGCGACCAGTTGAACACCTTATCCAGCGAGGTGATAATGACGTTCGGCCCGTATTGTCCTTCGATAATACCCATGAGATTCTCAAGATAAACGCCGAGCCGGGTTCAGCGCTCACTCAGTCGTGGTTGCGGATTCTTCTCCGCGCGTAACCCGGCCGGAATACCTATTTCCCGGCCGCAGCCCCTCGCTCCGATCCCTTCGGTCGCACCCAGTCCAGGTCGCCGCGTCCCCAGACATAGGCCAATCCAACCACCAGAATTGTTATAAATACCGCCATGTCAATCCAGGCAAACAATCCCATGCGCGACAGATTCACCGCCCACGGAAACAAAAACAACACTTCTACGTCGAACACAAGAAATATCAATGCGATAACATAGAATCTCGTGTTGAACCGAATCCACGGGGATCCTATCGGTTCCTCACCGCATTCATAGGTAGAGAGCTTCACTGCGGATGGGCGATTGGGAGCCAATAGACGGCTCGCAAATAGTGCCACTCCAACGAAGGCAACACCGGCGATAAGAAAAATTAGGATGGGTGCGAAAGTCATGTGAGATTTTCTGATGGGGAGGCAACAGCCGGCACGGATTTGTGCCTTTTCTCTGACGTCAACTCACCCGAAAGGGCTGGATACGCGCACGAAGCAGGGGGGGGCAATTGCTCTAAAACGAGTTCAATATATGCTTTTCGCCTACATGATGCAATACTCCAGAGACATTTCATGGATTGAAATTACGATTATACTACTATTTAACAATCTTGTTTCTAATGCTATGAATAATAAGCTAATGACAGCATCATATATCATGCGAAATAATTCTCTAAGTTGCGACTCTCGCATTGCAATCGTAAATTCTGGAGTTCAGATTCAAAAACGATCGAAAGAGAGGACTAACATGCGTCCGCATCTCGTTCTGACTTGTGTGCTGACACTGCTGGCGGTCTCCGTGGCTTGTGCCGAACCGTTTGTTGTCGTCTTGCCCTTTGATCCGATCATGGATTCCCTCTATACATATTACGGAAAGGAATCCATCTTGAACTATCAGCCTGCGCTTCAACAAATCCTCTCAACTGACCTCGGGAAATATCAGGAAATACGGGTGGTTGAGTCGAGCGATCTCGACCGATACCTGAAGTCAGCCAAAATCAATCCGGATCGCTGGAATGATCTTTCTCTGGCCGCCAATATTGCCACAGCTCTCACAGCAGATTATGCTGTTATAGGAACTTACGGAGAATTCTCCCGGCAGATTCGGGTGGATGCGCGAATTGTGGTTGCAGCCTCCGCCGAGGTTCCGCCGGGCTACACGGCTTCCGCCACGGTCGGCCTATTAGAGGATATTCCATCGGCTGCCGAGGCAATTTCTTCGCAGATCGTCCCGATCCTCACTGCCGCCGGTAGCCTGAGACCTACCTCCAAAGGCGTGCTATTTCCCGAAGGTGAGATCGCCGCTTACGATCCCGCCGGTGATACTCCACCTGACAAGGCGCGCTTGGTCGTCTGGGTGAACACACCGGCTCCCGCCATCACCGCCGATCCATCCGTAGCATTTGCCCGTTGTGAGCGGATAGACCGCATGAACATCCCCGCCGAGCAGCAACGTTCACAGGCCTGTCAATATGCTCTTATCCCGCCGGGGGAGGTCAATCTTCGCATCGCCCAGCGCGGTTTTCTACCCTACGTGGATCACATTCAGCTGGCCCCCGGAAAGGTCTATCGCCTGCAGGTCAACCTGATCCCTGTCGAGCAAATGCCCCGATAGAGGATTTGTAGCGCGGCACTGCTGTGCGCGATCCCGTAGCGCCGCACTGCGTGCGCCTTGTTCATTACGTTGGACTTCGTACGCCTTGTCCCGTAGCGCGGCACTGCGTGCGCGCCTTTCTTTCGAAGCGCCGTACTGTCCCGTAGCGCTGCACTGCGTGCGCCTTGTTCATTACGTTGGACTTCATACGCCTAATCTCGAAAAGAGAAGCGCCGTTGTCGGTCTCCTGACCGGCAATGGCGCTTCCTTATCATCATGTCTCGCCGAGCCGGGCAAGCGCTTGACATCTTTCTCAAAGGATAACCATGAATCCGTGCGCAACCCGGCCGGAATCTCGCGGATAAGGCCACAGACTTGTCCAATAGAAGGAAGGAGCCGAATTTCCCGAAACCGACACAAAAACGGCTTCATTCATATATCTACTCAACATAATATCCCTTATGTAACTATTGGCCGGAAGCCAGAAGGCGATCTGACAAAAAAAGCGGGCACCTTTCGGCACCCGCCTCAAACGTCGAAGGCTCGGCTACTTCACTACAAGATTGACGATCTTCCCCGGCACAATGATCTTCTTCACCACCGTCTTGCCGTCCAGATAAGGCTTGAGCTTGTCGAGGGCAAACACCTCAGCCAGCAGTGCCTCCTCCGAAGCATCCGCCGCCACATCCACCGTCCCGCGCAGCTTCCCGCAAATTTGCACCGCGATTGTCACCCGGTCCTCGCGCGCCTTTTCTTCGTCGGCAATCGGCCACGGTTCATCGAAAACTGTCGTTGAATGCGCGAGTCTTTCGCAGAGCTCTTCGCTAAGATGCGGAGCAAACGGCGCCAGCAGCCTCGCCAGCATCTCCGCCATGAAAACCGTTGCTTCGCTTCGGTGCACGTCTTTCAAATCGGATCCAACCCACGAGTAGATCTGATTGGTCAGTTCCATCAGCCGCGCCAGCCCGCCGTGAAAATCGAAGGCTTCCAGACTGCGAGTCACCGAGGCAATCGTCTGATGCAGCTTCCGATCCAGATCCGTGGGTATCGCCGCCTCAGTTGAGGAATCGGCGGAAGCAATCGCGGTAACGAGCCGCCACACGCGGGAAAAATAGCGTTCAATTCCGGTAATTCCCAA
>JAQTRJ010000164.1 GCA_028711875.1 bacterium
CTGCAATACTCTTCTTCAATCTCGGCGTAGGCCGCGTCCATCGCCAGCTCGCCCTTGGCGAACATCTTGAGGACCTGCGCCGCCGCCGCGCCGCCCTGAGCCACTGTGTCGGGAATGTCCTTCGGACCCTGACAACATCCGGCCAGGAACACGCCATCCGTGGTCGTCGAAACCGGCGCGAGCTTGGGATGGGCCTCGATAAACCAGCCGTCGGCCCCGCGCGAGATGTTGAACTTGCGCGCGACGTCCGCGGCGTCGGGCCGGGCTTCGAGAGCCGTGCACAGCACCACCATGTCCACCGGAATCTCGCGGTACTTGCCGATCAGCGTGTCCTCGCAGCGCACGAGCAGGTTGCCCTCGTCGCGATAGTCCGGCGGCGCGGAAACGACCTCCGCACCCTTGCCGCGCACCACGTGAACGCCTTCGTCGAGCAAGCGCTGATAAAATTCCTCGTAGCCCTTGCCGAACGTGCGCATGTCAATGTACAGCTGATAGACCTCGGCGTTGGTTTTCTCTTTCACCAAATGGGCGAACTTGAGCGCGTACATGCAGCAGACGCGGCTGCAATAACGGTGATGCTGCTCGTCGCGGCTGCCGATGCAGTGGAAAATCGCGATCGAACGCGGCTCGCTGCCGTTCTCGGTCACGATCTTGCCGTTGGTTGGGCTGGCCGCGTTGTTCATCTGCTCGAATTCGAGCGAGGTCAGCACGTTCGGATAAGTCCCGTAGCCGAACTGCTTCATCGGCGCGGGATCGAAATCGGCGAAGCCGGTGGCCATCACCACCGCGCCCACGTCGAATTCCTCGATCTCGTCCTTGGCGTCGAAGTGGATGCAGTCCTTCGGGCAGACCTTCGCGCACAACATGCATCCGCCGGTCTTCATGTGGATGCACTGATTCGTGTGAATGAGCGGCACGTTGGGGATCGCCTGCCGGAACGGAATGCGGATCGCCGCGTTCGGCCCCAGCATCAGCTCGCTGTGCAGAATGCGCCCTTCAATGTCGGTCATCTTGATGTGCCCGGTCGGGCAGTAGCGGGCGCAAGCGCCGCACAAAATACAGTCGTCGCTCTCGCGCATGAACGGCGTCGTGATGATCCGGTCCACGCCCCGCCCGCCGAACGCCAGCGCGTGCGCGCCGACGATCTCGTCGCAGATGCGCACGCACAATCCGCACTTGATGCAGGTGTCTTCGCCCACGCCCCAGCGCGGCGTTTCGATGCCGAACTCGCGGGCCAGTTTTTCCAGCACCGGCACCGGCTTGCAGCGGCTCAGCAGCATCTCCAGATTCACGCGGCGGGCGTTGATCACGCGCGGCGTGTCGGTGACGATGTCCAGACCTTCCCACACCGGATAGTTGCAGGCGGTGATGATCTTCGACCACCCCCGGCCGTCGCGGGCTTCCACGGCGCAAATCCGGCACGCGGCATAGGGAGCCATGTGCTCGTAGTAGCAGAGCGTGGGAATCTCGACCCCGAGATCCCGCGCCGCCTGCAGCACGAAGGTGCCGTCTTCAACCTGAATCGGTTTGCCGTCTATGGTAATGTTGACTTTTCCCATGAGTCGTTCTCCTACGCCACCGCGGCGGTTTCACGTGGCGTAACGTGGGGTTTCCAAAGCTGCTTGGCCCGCGCCTGCACGGCGTCGCCTTCGCCCCGCTTCACGCGCTGAATGCTGTTGAAACGGCACACCTGATAACACGCGCCGCATTGAATGCACTTCGACTGGTCAATCACGTGCAGCTCTTTCGTCTTGCCGAGGATCGCGTTCGTCGGACACGGATCGGAGCAGACGTGGCAGCCCGTGCACGTTTCGTCAATCGCGTGCGACACGAGTTCCTTGCACACGCCCGCCGGACAACGCTTGTCTTTGATGTGCGCGATGTATTCCTGACGGAAGTAGCGCAGCGTGGACAACACCGGATTGGGAGCGCTGCCGCCAAGCTGGCACAGGCTGGTGTCCATAATCACCTGCGACAGCTCCTCGAGCGTGTCAATGTCCGCCATCTCGCCCCGGCCCTCGGAAATGCGGGTGAGAATGGTCAGCATCGTGCGCAGCCCCTCGCGGCAGGGCAGACACTTGCCGCAGCTTTCGTCCTGCAGAAAGTTGATGAAATATTTCGCCACGTCCACCATGCACGAATCCTGATCCATCACGATCATCCCGCCCGAACCCATCATCGAACCGGCCTTGGCCAGTTCGTCGAAGTCCACCGGCAAATCGAGCAGGCTCTGCGCGTATTCGTCCTCGCGCACGTCGCCGTGCGCCACCAGACTCTCGTGCACGGCTTCGTCGCGCGTTTCCACCACCAGCGCCCCGCCCGATGGCCCGCCCGTCTGCACCGCCTTGAACCGCTTGCCGCTCGGACAGCCGCCGCCGATATCGTAAATCACCTCGCGCAGGGTGATCCCCATCGGCACTTCCACCAGTCCGGTGTTGTTGACCTTGCCGGTCAGCGCGAAAATCTTCGTGCCCTTCGAGCTGTCCGTGCCGATGGACGCGAACCAGTCCGCGCCCTTCTCGATGATCAGCGGCACGTTGGCCCAAGTTTCCACGTTATTCAGCGTGGACGGCTTGTCCCACAGGCCGGCGTCCACGGTATGAATGTATTTGGCGCGCGGCTCGCCGATCTTGCCTTCCAGCGACGCCATGAGCGCGGTGGATTCCCCGCACACAAACGCGCCGCCCCCGCGCGAGACTTCGATGTCGAAATCGAAGCCGCTGCCGAGAATGTTCTTCCCGAGCAGCCCGTGCTCGCGCGCCGCCTTGATCGCGACGGACAAATTGGTGACGGCCAGCGGGTATTCGTTGCGCACGTACACGTAGCCGTCATGGCTGCCGATCGCATACGCGCCGATAATCATCCCTTCGATCACCGAGTGCGGATTCCCTTCGAGTAGCGAGCGGTTCATGAACGCGCCGGGATCGCCCTCGTCGGCGTTGCAGATCACGTATTTCGGCTCGCCCTTCGCCTTGCGGCAGCTCGCCCACTTCTTCCCGGTGGGAAAACCGCCGCCGCCGCGCCCGCGCAGCCCCGACTTCTTGATCTCTTCGATCAGCTGCTCCGGCGTCATGCGTAACGCTTTCGGCAGCGCCGAATAACCGCCCAGCACGATGTAATCGCCGATCGCCGTGGGATCCATGTGTCCGTTCTTGCCGAAAATCAGCCGCATCTGCTTCTTATAGAACGGAATCTCCCGCTCGTGGGGAATCACCTGCTTGGTCTGCGGATCCTTGTAGAGCAGCTTGTTGACCAGCTTGCCGCCCTTGATCGTCTGATCCACGATCAGCTTCACGTCGCGCGGCTTTACCTTCTGATAGAAAATCTCGTCGGGATGAATCACCACCAGCGGCCCGCGCTCGCAGAAGCCGTGACAGCCCGTGAGCCGAAGTTCGACGATGCTCTCCAGCCGGCCCTCTTTCAATTCCTCGCGGAACGCGTTCGCCACCGCCTCGCAGCCGCAGGCCAGACAACCCGTGCCCGCGCAAATCGTGACGATGGTCTTATTGCCCTGACGCCGCTCAATCAGCCGCTTGCGCAGCGCGTCGAGTTGGGCGGGCGATGTGAGTGTCTGCGGTGTCATGCTTCTTCCTCCAGCGGCGTGTGGGCGGGCCGGACTCCGCGCAGGTCATCGAGAGCCTTGTTCAGCTTGGCGACGGTCATGTTGCCGTGGTACTTGTCGTCCATCGTCACCAGCGGACCCAGCGCGCACGCGCCGAGACAATTGACCGTCTCGAAACTGATCTCCCCGTCCCGCGTGGTCTCGCCGGCCTTGATCCCCAACGACCGCTCCAGATTGTCCACGATCACCGGCGCCTGCCGAACGTGACAGGCCGTGCCGGTGCAGACGCAAATGTGATGCTTGCCCTTCGGCTTCAAACTGAACGTCTTGTAGAACGTGGCCACGCCGTAAATCTGCGCGATCGGCAGATTCATCTTCTGCGCCACCAGCTTCAGCGCTTCCACCGGCAGATAGCGAAACTGCTTCTGCACGTCCTGCAAAACCATGATCAGCGCGGTCGGCTTCGCTTCATAGTGGCTGACGATGCCGCCCACGATCTGATCCAGACTGTGATGGTTGGTCATAACGGCGCTCATGAATCGGCTCCTCCTCCGCGCGGCTTCAGCGCCTGTTCAGGCATCGGCTGCGCGCCCGTGAACAGCACCAGATCGTGCTCCGGTCCGAGCGACCGCGGCCGACGCGCCTTGAGTCGGCGCCCTTCCTTGAATACGGTGTCGCCGAGAATCAACGCCCGATCGAACGGGAACGGCTGCGCCGGACAGGCCTCGTAGCACGACCCGCAGCTGTTGCAGGTTTCCGTATCCACGAACCGCGCCTTCTTGCGAACCTTGATTTTAAAATTCCCCACGTAGCCCGACACCTCTTCCACGTCGGCGTAGGAGAGCAGCCGGATGTTCGGATGCTTGCCCACCGACACCATTTTCGGAGTGAGAATGCAGGCCGCGCAGTCGAGCGTCGGAAACGTCTTGTCAAAGCTCGCCATGTGACCGCCGATGGATTCCGTCTTCTCGACCAGAATCACTTCGTAGCCCGCGTCGGCGATCTGCAAAGCCGCTTCGATCCCCGCGATCCCCGCGCCCACGATCATCACCCGCTTGGTCACGCCGATCCGCCGCATCTCGAGCGGCTTCTGATATTTCACCCGCGCCGCCGCGCCGCGAATCAGCGCCCGCGCCTTGCTGGTCGCCGCCGCGTAATCCGTCGTCACCCAGCTCACCTGCTCGCGGATGTTCACCATCTCGAACAGATAGCGATTGAGACCGCCCCGCTCGCACGCCGCGCGGAACGTCGGTTCGTGCATCAGCGGGCTGCACGCGGCCACCACCACCCGGTCGAGCTTGTGCTCTTTAATGTCGTTGATGATCAGTTCCTGACCCGGCTCGGAACACATGAACTTGTAATCCCGCGCGACCACCACCTCGGGAAACTCGCCCATCTGCTTGGCGATCTGCACCACGTCCACCATCTTGGCGATGTTGGTTCCGCAGTGACAGACGTACACTCCGATCCGGCAGGTCGGGGGTTTGCCGTTGCCCCTGGCTTGCGTGTCGTTCATGCCGCCGCCTCCACCGCTTTTTTCGCTTTCAACTTGGGATTCGTCAGCGGAATCAACAGCGAATCCAGCCCCAGCTTTTTCGGTTCGATCCCCAGCGCGAGTCCCACGAGCTGCGTGAAATAGACGATCGGCAGATGATGCTTCGCGCCGAACCGTTCATTGATTTTCGACTGATACGCCTCGAGATTCATCTGGCACAGCGGACAAAGCGTGACGATGACGTCCGCCCCGTTCTCTTCCGCCGCGCTCAGCAAACGGTGGTTGAGATCGAGCGCCACGTCCTCGAACGTCGTCATCAACATCCCGCCGCAGCAGCGCACCTTGCACGGATAGTTCACCACGTCGCCGCCCAAGCCGCGCAGCAGATCGTCCATGGTCGTCGGATCGTCGAGATCGTCGAAGTGATAGACCGGGCGAACGATCTGGCAGCCGTAGTACGGCGCGATCTTCAGCCCCTCGAACAGATACGAACTCTGCTCCGCGATCTTCTTGATCCCGATCGAATTTACCAGAATATCCAGCGGGTGCCGGACTTCCACCGGCTTGTCATAGACCAGATGGGCC
>JAQTRJ010000165.1 GCA_028711875.1 bacterium
GCGGACACTACGGCGAAGTTGGGACCCTTCAGGCCGTAGATGATGGAAATGTGCCCGGCGACAATATCGGGAATCATCATCGGCACGAAGAATGGTGAGATTCGGCGCGGACCTTTTTCGAGAAACGTCTTGCACTGCTCTTCGAAAACCTGCATCCCGCCGATTCCACTTCCGACCACGACACCGGCGGATTCCTCGGCGGACTTTCCATCGGCATTCAACAGGTTGGCGTCGCGCAGGGCTTCGGTCGCGGCAGCGATGCCGAACAGAGTGAATCGTTCCATTCGTCGCGCCTCTTTGGGATCCACATAGGCAGACGAATCGAAACCTTTCACCTCGTGGGCGAACGTGGTGGCAAATCCGGCGGGGTCGAACAGCGTAATCGGTCCGGCACCGCTGACTCCGTGAGCCAGCGAATGCCAGAATGACGACACGTCATTGCCCACGGGAGATATAACTCCCATTCCGGTGATGACCACCCGTCGTTTCATCACGGAGTTTCCTGCCACGTTACCCGATCTCCGCAACTTTCTTATTCAAGTACTCGAAAGCCGCGCCGACCGTCTTCATCGTTTCCGCATCCTGATCCGGGATTTCGAGTTTGAATTCTTCTTCGAAAGCCATCACGAGTTCTACGAGGTCGAGCGAGTCGGCTCCGAGGTCTTCGACGAAGCTGGCGGCGGGAACTACGCTGGCTTCATCCACTTGGAGACGATCCGCGATGATTTTGCGCACTTTGTTTTCGAGTTCGTTGTCTGCCATGAAAGGAATCTCCGAGTTTGGGGAGTAAAAAGCATGGGGGAAAACGATCAGGTATGCATTCCCCCATCCACCACGAGTACTTGGCCCGTTATGTAATCCGAATCGGGCGACACCAGAAAAGCGCATACGCGAGCCACGTCCTGAGGAGTGCCCGCGAGATTAAGTGGAATGGATTTCAAATAGGCTTGCCGCACTTCGGCCGATAGCGTCTCCGTCATCTCCGTCTCGATGAAGCCGGGGGCAACGGCGTTGGCGCGCACGCCGCGCGGACCCAATTCTTTGGCTACCGATTTGGTCAAGCCGATAATTCCCGCTTTGGAAGCCGAGTAATTAGCTTGACCGGCGTTTCCCATCAGTCCGACAACTGAAGCGATACTGACGATTTTGCCGTAGCGCGCGCGCATCATGGACTTAATCGCGGCCCTCGTGCACACGAACGTTCCCTTCAGATTCACGTCGAGAACGCGCTCCCAGTCTGCGTCGGTCATTCGCATCAGCAGACCATCGCGGGTAATTCCGGCATTATTCACCAACGCAGTAAGCCCGCCGAGATCGCCAACGCAACTCTGCACCACCCGTTCCGCGCCCTCACCATCGGTCACATCCAACACTTTCGTGAGGATCCGCACGCCGTATTTTCCGGACAATTCATCCGCCGCCGACAGCAATTGTTTTTCCAGAACGTCCGTCAGAGCCAGACTCGATCCGCGCGCCGCCAGTTCTTCGGCGATGGCGCGGCCGATTCCGCGAGCGGCCCCGGTGATCCATGTGACTTTTCCGTCGAGAGTGTGATCCATGCCCATTACGATGCTTCTTCGAAAAGTTTATTCAGTTCGATGATCGTTCCCACAGGAACCGCGGCGGCGTTCGGCACGGTGCGCTTCAGCAGGCCGCCGAGCACGTTGCCGTTGCCCACTTCATACCATTCATCCAGCCCGAGCGAAGCGAGTCTGTTCAGCGTTTCCGTCCAGCGCACGGGCGAGAGCAACTGCTTGGCCAGCAAGCGGCGCAGCGACTCGACGTCCGTGTGCGGCTGGGCCGTGACGTTGGCAATCACCGGGAATCGGGGCGCGGAAAAGCGGGCACCAGACAGCGCTTGACTCAGCGACTGAGCCGCTGGTTCCATCAAGGGAGAATGAAACGCTCCAGAAACAGGAAGCTCCTTCGCCAAGCGTGCCTTTCGCTCCTTGGCCAGCTCCACCGCTCTCCGGACACCGATTACACTGCCGGAAACGACCAGCTGCCCCGGCGAATTGTAGTTGGCGGGCACCACCACCAAACCTTCATCTCTGACCTGTTGGCACAGCTCTTCGACGACCTCGTCGTCGAGACCGACTACCGCGGCCATGGTTCCCGACTGCATCTCTCCGGCCTGCTGCATGGCATCCGCGCGGGCTTTGACCAATCGCAGACCTTCCGCGAAGTCGAAAACTCCGGCACTGTAGAGAGCGGAATATTCGCCGAGACTGTGTCCCGCCGCGGCGTCGGCAAGCAGATCGCGCTCAGCCAGAAGATCCGTCAGGATACACGAATGAACGTAGAGCGCCGGTTGGGTGACGCGCGTCTGTCGCAGAGCATCAGCCGGTCCTTCAAAACACACGGCCGCGAGATCGAAACCAAGGAGTTCCGACGCTTCATCGTAGCGGCGGCGGGCAAGTTCGTAGGTTTGGGAAAGGTCCTTGCCCATCCCCACAGTCTGCGAACCTTGTCCGGGAAAAAGAAATGCGCGCATTCGGTCAGGAATTGAATTGGAAATCAGAAGCGAATTACGGCACCGCCCCACGTGAAACCGCCGCCGAAGGCGATACAGCAGATGACCTGTCCGTCTTTCAGCGAACCGTCGTGCCGTCCCTCTTCCAGAGCGATCGGGATGGAAGCCGAGGACGTGTTGCCGTATTTATGTATATTCACGAAGACTTTTTCCGGCGGGATTCCCAAACGCTCGGCGGTGGCTTTCATGATGCGCAAGTTGGCCTGATGGGGAACCAGCCAATCCACGTCGGCGGCCGTCAGGCCGGCAATGTCCAACGCTTCTTTGGCGGACTTCACGAGAATCCGCACGGCGTGCTTGAACACCTCATTGCCGTTCATTTGAAGATAGCGCTCGCCGGTCGCTTCACCGAGTTGGTTCACTGATCCGGCCGTTCCGTGTCCGACGCTGTAGAGAACGTGCGACGCGTTTCCGCCCGAGCCGATATAGGTCGAGAGAATGCCGCGATCACCCTCCGCTTCGGTCACGACGACCGCTCCGGCGCCGTCGCCGAACAGGACACAGGTTGCCCGATCCGTAAAATCGGTGATGGGAGTGAGAAATTCCGCGCCGAGCACCAGGCCTTTTTTCGCGCGGCCCAGTGCGATTATCGCTTCGGCCAGATAAAGCGAATATAAGAATCCCGAACACGTCGCGCTGACGTCCCAGGCCGTGGCATTCTTCGCGTTCAGCGCCTCCTGAACGAAAATCGCGGTCGCCGGAAAACGCATATCAGGCGAGATGGTTCCGAGAATAATAAAGTCCAGCTCCTCCGGCTCGACGCCGGCTTCCGCCAGAGCGTCGCGGGCGGCGCGAATGCAGTAGTCGGATGTTTTATCGCCTCTGCGGACAATGCGCCGTTCTTTAATACCCGTTCGTTCGGTGATCCATTCGTCTGTTGTATCCACGATCTTTTCGAGATCGGCATTGGACAGGATCGTATCCGGGACAGCTTTGCCGACACCGGCAATGCGCGCCCGAGGGATCCGAATCGGTTTATTTGAGCTCACTTGCATCCTCGTTGGTGTCATGTTGTTCGCGTTTTTCCTGAAGTCGTTTCAACCGTGCCCGACCGCGCGCCAACATACCTAGGTTATATTGCTCCATACCGCCGGCCAGCGCCTTTGGCAAATCCGCCTTCCCGAACGCCACGGCTTCCCGAATCGCGTTTTTGATCGCCTTGCCGCTTGATCGTCCATGACAGATCATCGAAATACCATTCACGCCCAAGAGCGGAACCCCCCCGATCTCGGAGTAATCGAATTCCTTCTGAAATTGTCGAGCGGCTTCCGAATGTGCGAGATCACCCCCGCACATATCCTTCAGTCGGCTGAGAAACATGAAGCCGACCGATTCGGCGAATTTCAGCAAGATGTTTCCGATGAAACCGTCACATACGACGACGTCCGTCTTCCCGGCGAAGATATCGCCTCCTTCGACATGGCCGATGAAATTGAGTCCGCTCTCCTCCAGCAGATAATGAGTTTTGGAGACGAGCTCGTTGGCCTTGCTTTTTTCTTCTCCGATTGACAGGAGGGCAACGCGCGGATTAGTCTTCCCGGCAAAGACCTCCATGAAAACCGAGCCCATGATGGCGAATTGGAGCAGATTGACCGGTTTGCAGTCGGTATTCGCTCCAACGTCCACCACGAAGCAGTAGCGTCCACCCATCACCGGAAACAGGTGTCCAATGGCCGGGCGGCGCACGCCTTCAATCAGTCCGAGCGTCATATAGCTGGCGGCCATCTGGACTCCGGTATGGCCGGCTGAAACGACCGCGTGGGCATCGCCGCTTCCGTGCAACTGGATGGCACGCAGCAGAGAACTGCCCTGTTTGCGGCGAATGGCTTGACCAGCCTTGTCCGTCATGGACACCACATCGTCAGCGTCCACGATTTCGATCCTCGGATTCGCCTTCTGGCCAAGTCGGTCTAACTCATTGTTCAGAGGCTCGCGCGGACCCACAAGGAGAATCTGGAGATCATCGGGAATCTCCTGCAATGCGGCAATCGCTCCTTCAACCGGACTGGCGGGAGCGAAGTCGCCGCCCATGGCGTCAATGGCAATCTTCATGCGCGATGGAATCGCGCGTCTCGGGGCTGACGCGTCAGGACGCCTTGACTTTAACGACAAAACGGCCGTTGTAATAGCCACAGCTTGGACAGACACGATGCGACTGCGAGGTCGCGCCGCAATTCGTGCAGGTGGTCAAGCCGGGATTTGCCAATTGGTGGTGGGACCGCCGACGATCGCGGCGGGATTTACCGGTTCTTCGCTTGGGTACAGGCATGCGTGGGTTGGTTATGTGAAACGATTCGTTTAGATTCTTTTGGGATCAGGAAAGATTACACGAGCACGGCTGTCGGTTGAGGTCGGCTCCGCAACCCGGACAGATTCCCCGGCAGTCTTCGCTGCAAAGCCATTTGCCGGGCAACGCCAGAATCAGAAAGTCGCGCAGCTCATCAGATACATCGAGGTCGGTGGTCCCAGCGGGAATATAAATGATATCCGCATCGTCCATCGTGGGGACTTTCGCGCCTGTCCCGAGCACATAGAGCATCGGGGAGCGGGCATTCAGCTCGGCACGAAATTCCGTCAGACAACGATCACATTCATGATGAGTCCATGTCTGAAGGTGGAAGCGAACCTCCAGATAGGGATCATGGCGATCCAGAGTCAACACCACCCGAATGTTCTCTCGGAAAATGTTTGAATCAAGTTCGAGGGCATTCGGTTCCAGGGATTCCACAATTTCGTGGATACCCTGAGGATATGTCGGGAGGTGAATCTTCACCGAAAGTAGTCAAATATTAAATTTAACAAGAGCCTGCGAAAATATCAAGTGTTTTTTTTCGCGCGAAAAACATGAAGGCAATTCTGGGTGTTGGGTTAACAAATAAATTACAATATCTTACAAATGATTCGTAACAATCCGATCATCCACCGCATAGCTCTTGTTCTCGTAAATACACAGCGGGCTCCCAGTGGGGGCCCGCTCCATTCCTTCGATCAAGAAGCCCGCTACAGATCGGACTCGCCCTCGTTCTCTTGTTTCGTGGCTTCCGATCCGCTTTTCCCGGTCAGTTTGGACTCCAATGAGCGGATAGAATCACGAATCTTG
>JAQTRJ010000166.1 GCA_028711875.1 bacterium
CAGTTGCCGTTCACGCTGACGATCGAAGGCGCGCCGAACGCCTGAAAATAGCCGTTAGCGCCCCACATCAATACGAAATAGCCGATCACGCCGATATCCGCGCCGATCGCGAACAGCTGATTGAGAATCACCGTGCCGATCGCGCCGAGTACGATCGCCTTGCGGCCGCCGATGCGGTCGGTGATCTGACCGTTGATGAATTGCCCCAGCGCGTACATCCAGAAAAAGGCCGCGCCGATCCAACCCCACTGTTCGTTCGACCAGCCGAATTCCTTCGTCAGCGTCGTCTTGCCGAATGACAGGTTGTAGCGCGTCATGTAATACGACGCGTACATGAATCCCAGCGGCAGCCACACGGTGGCGCGCACGCGGCGATAGACCGGCGTTAATTCCTGAGCCATTTTTTTATCCTTTCTCGGTCTGCTGCAGCATCTCGGAAACGAAGTCCGGCAGCTCGTTGTCCGAACGCAGCGTCCACGTTCGATTGCCGACGGAACGCAGCGGCTCCTTCGGCTCGGCGGTGAATTTCGCGCCGAGCGGCTGCGCCCGCAAAATCGTCACTTGACCCGCCTCGACCGGCACGTCGTCCAGCGTCCCGCCCGAAGCCGGCGGGTGTTTGCGCGTCCACGCCTGAGCGACTACGCGATAGCGTCCCGGTTCCACGTCCAGTACCAGCACCGACTGCAGATCAGCCAGCGGAATTCGCCGCAGAGTTTTCGTATCGCGCCCGCCCTGCAGATGAATCAGCGCCAGCCAGTCGTCGCGTCGGAAATCCTCCATCCGATCGAATTGAACCAGCACCGCTCCCGTTCCGGGGGCAAGAATCACACCGCTGGCCGAGGGCGGAGCGGGTTTCTTGCCGCAGCCGAGCAGCGCAAACGCGCACATCAGCCCCAGCGCCATATAGAATGAACCGTGAAGTCTCATGAAGGTTCCTTAGAATTTCAGGGGCAGCAGCCGTTCACGGATTCCCAGTCCGGGAACATCCAGTCCGCCGAGAAAATGATAACTCATGCTGAGGGAAACGCTGCTGAATCGGTCGAAGCGGCGCGAAACTTCCGGGTAGTCAGACAACAGGGCATGGTGATCTCTCTGGTGAAAAACTATCGTTGTTCAGACTGTTGTGTGATCATTTCAGCCATGGCCCGGATGTGCCGCGAGTCGGTGCCGCAGCAGCCGCCGAGAATTTTTGTTCCGAAACGGCGGTGAGTCTCAAGCATCTGCGCGGCGAACGTTTCCGCATCATCGCCCAGCGGCGCGGGAGCGTTGTCGAGCCGCTCGGGCGCGAGCGCGGCGGCGTTGGCCTGCAAACCGATCACGCGCGCGCGCAGTTCGGGCCGCTTAGCGATCTCGATTTCCATCGCTTCAAGAAAGAAACTCGGATGCGTGCAATTCATCATGTAGGCGAACGGACGGGAGTGTGCCTCACGGTCGAGCCGCGCCACCGCTTCGCCGAGCGGCGTGCCGTCGAGCAGCGTGCCATCGCGGCGCAGAACGAAACTGATAATCCCCGGACAACCGGTTTCGCTCATCGCTTCGCTGATGCCGATCGCTTCCGAGAGCGCGGGCAGCGTGCAGGCGATGAGAAAATCCGCTCCCGACTCGGCCAGCGCGCGCAGTTGCCCGCGGTGAAAAGCGCGCGCTTCGCTTGTGGAGAGCGCGTCCTTCGGATCGTAAGCATCGCCGCGCGGGCCGATGATCCCGCCCACGAACACGCGCGCGCCGTAGTCGCCGAGTTCGTCGCGCAGACCCGTCAGCAAGCGTACGCCGCGCGCGTTCACGTCGCGCAGGCTCGGAAGCCCGGCGGCGGCCACGCGCTCGGGATTCGCCCGCCACGTCGGCGTGAGCACGATCATCGGCAAATCAAACTCGCGGCCGATGGCGAGATACTCCCGCCACATCTGTTCGAGCAGCGCGCGGCGATGGCGATCATAGACCCAACCCGCGTGCAGCGCGTGCGGATCGAGCGGAAAGCGGCCGTCGCGTTTCAGCCGCTCGATCACCGCGCCTTCGGCGAGAACGACGGGGGCAGCGGCCATGAAATCGGTGAAGGTCATATCGTTGTGACCCCCCTTCTATTCCCCCCTTTTTCAAAGGGGGGAAAGCTGAAGGATAAAGTTTTTTTTCCTCCCCCCTTGGCATAAGGTGGGACGGTGGGGGATCATGGCGCACGGCAGTGCAGCGCTACGAATTCCGGGCACGCGGGGACGCGAGCCTCGGCGGTCAATGGCGCACAGCAGTGCAGCGCCACGAATTCCAGATTCTGGACGCCCGCGCTTTTCATATCAATAGCCCCCATGCTCCGGCGGGTGGGATCGCGCGGTGTCCAGAATGACAATCCTCTTCAGAAACTCCCCCCTTTGTTCCCCCCACAAAGTGGGGGGAACAAAGACTCCCCACTTTAATTCCCTTCTTTTTCAAAGGGAGGAAATCAACTCGACACACGGACGACGCCGGTGCCGACGAACTCGCCGCGCTTGAGAGAGAGCAGATGGCCGTTCAAATCATCGAAATCGAAGAGCACGACGTCGGGCTGCAATTTCATCCCGGCGGCAAGGGCAAGAAGATCACGAACGTCAGCGCGGGTCGAGTTGGCCACGCTGCGAATCACGCGCTCGCCCCACAGAAGTTCATAGGGAAACTCGGGAATCGGCGACATGTGAATGCCCGCGCACGAGACCACACCCCCCTTGCGCAGATGGATCAACGCGCGCGGCACAAGGTCTCCCGACGGAGCGAACAGAATAACCGCATCGAGCAGCGCGGGCGGAGTGTCGTCCGGCCCGCCGGCCCAGACCGCGCCGAGTTTCCGCGCGTGGTCTTGTCCGGCCTTCCCGCGCGTGATGACACAACATTCGTGGCCGAGATGACGGGCGATCTGAAGGGTCACATGCGCGCTCGAACCGAATCCATAGAGACCGAGCTTCCCGCCGGGCGGCAGATCGGCCAGACGGAGCGCGCGATAGCCGATCACTCCGCCGCAGAGCAGCGGCGCGGCATGGATTTCGTCGTAGCCGTCGGGAATGGGATAGACGAACTCCGCCTTAGCGATCATGTACTCCGCGTAGCCGCCGTCCACGTGCTGGCCGGTGAATTTTCCGTCGTCGCAGAGATTTTCGCGATTCGCTTGACAATAGGAACACACTCCGCAGGTCGAAGCCAGCCACGGCACACCGACGCGCGCGCCGACGGCCGGACTCGCAACGCCTGCGCCCGCGCGATCCACGATGCCCACCACTTGATGACCGGGCGTGATCGGCAGTTTCGGATGCGGAATCTCCCCTTCGACGGTGTGCAGATCGGTGCGGCACATCGCGCAGACGAGAACGCGGAGCCGCACTTCGCCCGCGCGCGGTTCGGGCACGGGCCGCTCGACCCGCTTCAGCGGCTTAGTCTCGATCGGCGCGGGCTGTGCAAGAATCCAGGCGTACATGGAGGACAAGAGCCGACGTTATCCTGAAACGGAATCGTTTGCGAAGGTTCCGGCCGGGTTACGCGCGGAGAAGGGGCGACTCTGGAGAGTCACCGCCGGGACGTTGGTCTGCGCTGAACTCGGCTCGGCGGGTCTTGAGGAAAGCTGCTTGCAAGAGCAGGATTTTCTCGTATATTACTAATGTAGAAAAGTTTTACAATATCGCAAACGAGTCCTGAACGAGTGTGGTTTGGAGGAGGAGTCCGCTTGAGCAAGGGAGACACCACTCCGGAGGAGAGTCCGCGTGACCCCGGCGGCCTGCACGAGCCGCTCTTGGAAGGCGCGCCGGGACGGCTGAATCCCAGCCCGGCGGAGCGGTATAATCTGGTGGTTCTGGGCGGTGGGCCGGTGGGACTGGCCATCGCCGCCAATGCCGCCGCGCTGGGAGCAAAGGTCGCGATCGTCGAGAAAGGACGACTCGGGGAGATCAACTTCCGCGCCGGTTCAGCTCCCGTGCTGGCGTTGGCGCGGGCGGCACGGGCGATCTGTGAAGTGAAGCGCGCGGCGGATTTCGGCCTGCGGATCGGCGCAGACGCGACGGCGGATTTCGCGGCGGTCCTGCGCTACGTCCGCGAACAGGCCCAAACGATTTCCGAACGCAACGGGCCGGACGCGATGCGGAAACGGGGGATTGACGTCTTCGAAGGCGAAGGACGGTTTCTGGCGCGGACGCATATTCAAGTAGGCGATAAGATTCTGGAATTTTCGCGGGCGGTGATCGCCACCGGATCGCGGTCGTTCATTCCCGAAATCCCGGGATTGGCGGAATCCGGCTATCTGACCGGTGAAACGACGCTGGAGCTGGAGCGGCCACCTAGGCGACTGGCCATTGTGGGGGCGGGACCCATGGGCTGCGAACTGGCGCAGGCGTTTGCGCGGCTGGGAACTCAGGTCTGCGTCTATGAGCGGGAAGCGCGCATTCTGCCCCGGATGGACGCCGACGCCGCCGCGCTGATTCAGACGGCGCTCGAGCGTGACGGCGTGCGCTTCCGGCTAAATCACGGAGCTCTGCGGATCAGCCGCGCGGGCGAAGAACGCACGATCGAGTCGGACGGGGGAACGATCCGAGAGTCCTGCGATCAGATTCTGGTGACGGCGGGGCGAATTCCCACTTCCACCGACCTGAACCTGCCGGCGGCGGCAATTCGCTTCGACGAAAGCGGCGTCTGGGTGAACAGTTTCTTGCGCACGACCAATCCCAGGGTGTTCGCGGCGGGCAACGTTTGCGCGCGCTATCCATTCGGACACGCGGCGGACGCGCTGGCGCGCGTCGTAGTCGCCAACGCGCTGTTCTATGGGAGCGCGCGGGTCGCGGGGCTACGGCTGCCCCAGTGCGTGTTCACCCGTCCCGAACTGGCCTGCATCGGCGCCGATCAGAAAACGGCGGAGCGGAAGCACTTCGCCGCGATTCGGTTCGCGCTCGATTCGCTCGAGCGCACGCTGGTTGAGCACTCGGGCGGCGGGCTGCTCACGCTTTACTATGACCGGCATCGCGCGATTCGCGGAGCGGTGATCGTGGCCGATCACGCGTCGGAGCTGATCGGGCAGATCGTGATGGCCATGAATCGCGGCGGGCGCGTGAATTCGCTGGCGGGCGATTCCCATATTCATCCGACGGTCAGTGAGATTTTTCAAGCGGCCGGGGACGGCTACCGCCGCAGCCTGATTACGCCGTTCATGGCGAGATTCCTGCGCTGGCTGCTGACGCTGCGAAGGTAGGGGAAAAGGCTGAAATACCGAAATTCTGAAACGCTGAAAGCGGGATTCCGGGCACGCGGGGACGCATGCCTCGGCGAGGGAAGTGACGCAGGCCTCGGCGCTGCCTGCGGAGCGGGAGATTCCGGCAGGGACACAGTCCCGGCTCGGCGACCTCCGTTCCCGCTCATTCCGACGGGGACACTGTCCCGGCTCGGCGACCTTCGCGCCCGCTACATTCCGGCGGGGACGCATGCCTCGGCGAGGCGACCTTCGCGCCCGCTCATTCCGGCGGGGACGCAGTCCCGGCTCGGCGACCTTCGTTCCCGCTCATTCCGGCGGGGACACAGTCCCGGCTCGGCGACCTCCGTTCCCGCTCATTCCGGCGAAAGCAAGTTTCTTGGGGGGAAGAAGAGGTTTCCCCCCAAATCTTTGATTTGAGGGGAACAGCAAGGGATCATACTC
>JAQTRJ010000167.1 GCA_028711875.1 bacterium
CGAGACCAACGACACTCCCGAATTGGAGGGAAGACAGGGCGGATACTCCGGCTTCTCGACGAATTCCCGCACGCGGCCGTCGGAATCCACGCCTAAAACTCCCATTTGGGTCGCCTCGGCCCGATCAATCTCCACGGCCGCGATGGTCATCTCCGCGCGTTTTTCGATGTGATATTCAAGCATCCGGGAGTAGTCCATTTTGTAGACGTGATCCCCGGATAAAATGATCACATATTCAGGCCGATGCAATTCGAGAAGATCAATATTCTGATAGATCGAATCGGCCGTACCACGATACCAGTTTTCCGACGTCCGGTGTTGGGGGGGCAATGCCTCGATAAATTCGTCCAACTCCCGACGGAACAGCGGATCCCAGGCCAGACTGATGTGACGGGTCATCGTCAGGTTGCTATATTGCGTCAGCAGATAGATTTGCCGAATCCCGCTGTTGAAGCAGTTGGAGAGCGTGAAATCAATAATCCGGTAGCAACCGCCAAAAGGCACGACCGGTTTCGCCATGTCACGCGTCAACGGGTAGAGACGTTCGCCTCGTCCGCCGGCCATGACGATCGTCAGCGCGTTCTCGAAGATGGGCTTCATACGTGTTTGGCGAGCACTCGCTTGATGGTCTGCTTAAGTTCGGTCGTGTCGGAGCTTTTTACGACGTAGGCCTCCGCCGGCCAAGTCATGAAGTTTTCGCTATAGGATGGATAGGCGGTGTTGAAGATCACCGGCTGGCGTTTATCGCGGGCCATGATCTTCTGAAGCACGTCGATTCCCGACATACCAGGCATCCGGATGTCCAGAATGATCAGATCGTACTGCTCCGCCTCGACTTTCTCCAAGACTTCGGTCGCATTGGCAGCCAAATCCACCTCATAGCCCTCCTCGCTGAGTTCGATTCGGTAGAGCTCGCGGAGGTTCTTTTCATCATCAGCAACAAGCAACTTCGCCATGATTACGTTCTCCTCCATTCGACTTCCACAGAGAAATCTATTGCCCGAGCGGAATGTGTGATCGCTCCGATGGAGATTGCATGAACCCCGGTGGCCGCATACTCACGAACGTTGGACAGAGTAATTCCACCCGATGCTTCAAAGAAAGCTTGTTCACGCCATGACTCGACCACATTCCTGACGTCAGCGGGAGCAAAGTTATCCAGTAACACATGCCTCCACCCCATCGCAATCGCATCCGCGACCTCATCCGGAGAACCGGCTTCAATTTTCCCGTCCCGAAGCACGCGAGTAACAGCGGTGGAATCCTGTTTTCTCAGTTCGTCCAGCACGGCGCGGACCCCCGGCATCCCGCCCATGATCGCCAGATGATTGTCCTTGAGAAGGATCGAATCCGAGAGGTTCGTGCGATACACGTCTCCGCCGCCGTGACGAACCGCAGCGATCTCCAGCGACCGAAGTCCGGGCAAAGTCTTGCGTGTGGCAAGAATCTTCGTTCCCCATTCTTTGGTTGCGGCTACAAACACCTGCGTCATGGTGGCGATACCGGATAAATGGCAGAGCAGATTCAGCGCCGTGCGCTCGCCCCGCAGTATGGTTCGAGCCTGTCCGCGGATGTCCGCGATCCTATCCATTGAGCCAACTCGATCACCGTCACGGACAAGAGCCGTGAAAGTCAAGTCGGCGTCCAGCAGATGGAAAATCGCAGCGGTTGCCCCCAAACCCGAGACTACGGCATCTTCACGCGCCTCGATCCATCCCACGCCAAATGTATCGGGAGAGATGAAACTGTCCGTGGTGATGTCCACGCTGTTCGGAAGATCCTCGGATAAAGCTTCCGCAAGAAAGCGATCCCATTCCATCATATCAATTCAACTTTTTGAGCGGTGCAAACTTTACGGCCAGCAACTTCGAGCCCATCCCCTCAAAGGCGATCCGGACTTTTAAATCGCTCGCTTCGCCGGATTTGGCGGTAACCACGCCGATTCCAAACTCAGGATGCTCAACGACGTCACCGATCTTGAAGGGAACAAGACTCGAAGCCAGCGAAGGGATTCGCTCCCGCTGCCATGTCTCGCTTCCATGCGAGCCATTTTCGCCTTGGTGTTCCCGCTCCATTCGCCCCGCCGGCAGCGTCCATCCGCGCAAGTGTTCCGGAGCGATATCCCTCAAGAACGGCGAGGGATCATGCATTGTCACCACACCGTTCCGATAACGATTCTGGGCGAAGCTCAAGGAAAGACGCTCGCGAGCGCGCGTGATCGCCACGTACAGCAGGCGACGCTCTTCATCCAGCTCGTCCTGGCTTTCCCGGCTCCGGGCATGAGGAAGAATACCATCCTCCAGCGCCACGACAAAAACCACGGGGAACTCAAGTCCTTTCGCCGAATGGATCGTCATCAAGGACACACGATCCGGGATTTCCTCGTATTCATCCACGTCCGAAACCAACGCCACTTCGGTCAGAAAATCCGCCAGCGTCGTCAGGGTGTTCTCGGCACACCGATCACGAGCCGCGGCGACCAATTGCTGAAGATTCGCCTGGCGCTCCTCGGAATCCGTGTCATCGAGTTCCCTGTAGAATTCCATCAGTCCGCTCGACTCGAGCACCCATTCAATCGCCTGGACGGGGTTGGTTTCGGCGATTCGCCGCGAAAGTGACTGCAATCGCTCGGAGAGCGGCAGCAATCGTTTGGCAATCGCAGCGGGTAATTCGCCGAATCTCGCCTCATTCAACAGAATTGTTCCCATTCCACATTGGGCAGCCGCGGCCGCATCGGCAAGTCGTTGAATCGTAACATCGCCGATTCCGCGGGGAGGATTTCGTAGGACACGCCGGCAAGCCTGGTCATCTTCAGGGTTCACCAAGAGACGCAAATAGGCGATGAGGTCCTTCACCTCTTTGCGTTCATAGAAACGCGTGCCGCCAACAAGCGCATAAGGAATCGCCCGATTGACGAGCACTTCTTCGAAGCTTCGCGAGAGGGAATTGGCTCGATACAGAATGGCGAAATCCCGAAAGCTATAACCTTCCCGCCGCATCAACTGCTCAATCTCTCCTACGACTTCGTAAGCTTCCTCAGCGGCATGGGCCGTCTGGCGGACGGTGACTCGCTCCCCCTCGGGCTGAGGCGTCCACAATCGCTTCGCCTCCCGGCTTTTCTTCGCGGAGATGACGTCGTTGGCAACATCCAGTATGGGTTGTGTGGAACGATAGTTCTGTTCCAGCTGAAACAGGCGCGCGCCGGGCAGGTCATGACGGAAATTAAAGAGATTGCGAAAATCCGCGCCGCGCCAGCCGTAGATGGATTGATCGTCGTCGCCAACGACATAAAGATTGTTCTGCGGACGCGCCAGATCGCGCGCCAATTCATATTGATGGCGATTCGTATCCTGAAATTCATCAATGAGGATGTGATCGTAGCGATGCTGCAGCGTCTCAAGCACGCGCGGATTCGTTCGGAACATCTCCAACGGCAACCTCAGCAGGTCGTCAAAATCCACGGCGTTCGCGTCGCGGAGCCGCACGTCGTAGACTTGTCGTAACTCCATGGCCAACCCATGCAGCGGATGGCGCCCGGATAAACGTCCGCCGTTTTTCAGAAGGGATATCCATCCCCGCAACACGGATGGAGTTAAGGCATCGCGACCGATTCGGTGTTCCGAGAGCAGAGCGCCGAGCACCTGCTCCGAATCCGCGGTGTCGTAGATGCTGAAGTGGGGCGGAAGATTTAAAGCGGAACCATGCTGCCGCAGCAAACGCGCACAGAAGGCATGGAACGTCCCCGCCCACGGAAGTTCCTGGGATCCAACGTAAGTGCGAAGCCGATTTCGCAGTTCCTCAGCCGCCTTGTTCGTGAAGGTGACTACAATCATCGCACGCGGATCCACGCGGCATGCTTCCATTAAATAGAAGGCACGTCCCGTGAGGACTCGGGTCTTTCCCGAGCCCGCCCCCGCCAAAACCAGAGCCGGTCCTTCCGGAGCTGAAACCGCGGCTCGTTGCTCTGGATTAAGTCTGCTCAGAAATGCGGCGAGCCGTGTGGTTGTGACGGACGTGGAACTCATCGTCAATTTGAAGAATTTGAATCCGCGAGAGTCACTTCCCGCCGCAAGCGATCGAGATTACGTTTCGCCGACAGATGTTCGTCCAATGTACTCGTAAAGGTGTGAGTGCCGTCGCCATTCGATACGAAGTAGAGATAGCCGGTCGGCTGTGGATTCATGGCGGCGTCCATGGAATTCCATCCGGGATTGTTGATCGGACCGGGCGGCAACCCAGTGTTGCGGTACGTATTATAAGGGCTGTCCACCGTCAGATCGCTGTAAAATAACCGCGAGGGTCCACGTCCGAGAGCATAGGAGACCGTGGGGTCGGCCTGAAGCAACATGCCGCGCCGCAAGCGATTGTGATAAACGGAGGAAATCAGTCGCGCTTCGCTGCTCGCCATGGTTTCCCATTCGATGATGCTCGCTAACGTGACGATCTGATGAAGCGTCATTCCTGATCGAGCCAGACGCTCTTCGATATCCTTGGGGAGATGGTTCCGGAAGTTCGCGACCATCCTCAACGCGATTCTCGCGGGCTCGGTTCCCGTCGCAATAAAATATGTATCCGGGAAAAGAAAGCCCTCAAGAGATGGACCGACCAAAACCAACTCACGGACGAAAACGCTGCCGAAGACTGCATCAAGAAAAGCCACCGAGACCATTCCCAGCCGCGCATGCAATATTCCCGCGATCTCCCGCGCTGTGATTCCCTCGCGGATGGTTACCGGAATCCCTATGGCGCGAGCCGACGTCATGTTCCGAATCAGTTCGAGCAGCGATTGCCCGCTGGCGAGCATCATGTGTCCCGCCTGAAGACGCGTGTCCGCACCCAGCATCCGAACCGCGTATCGAAACATCGCGGGATGCTCGATCAAATCGGCGTCCAGAAGAATCTGGGCGATATCGGAAACACCCGCCCCCTCCGGGATCGTGATTTCCACCATCCGTCGCGGGCCCTCGGCGGCGGATCCTTCCAGCAGAAACCGCGAAAAGACCTCCAATGCCAGCAACACTCCGAGGGCAAAAACAACCACTGCCAATCCGCGAAGCGTGCGGGTCCGTGCGCGCCTATCCAGCGGCATGAATCACCTTTCGAAGCGCTACTCGCATCACCGTGCCTCGACCCGGCGCGGTCTCTTTAATGAACAATCGGCCACCATGATATTCTTCGACGATGCGTCGCGCCAAGGAAAGCCCCAGTCCCCAGCCGCGAGTTTTGGTGGAGAATCCGGGCCGGAAAACATTGCGGCGATCCCGCGCCGGAATTCCGGGGCCATTGTCCGCCACATCCACGAAGATCCACTCCGCGGCCGCCTCGCAGGTAATGCGAATCTCGCCGCCCGTGGTCCGCAACGCATCAATGCTGTTCTTCACGAGGTTTTCCATAACCCACAGGAACAGCTGATTGTTCATCTGCACGATGGGATCGCACCGAAAATCCACGGTAATCTGGATAGGTTTGCCGGATTGCGGAAGACGGCGGCGGAAATAATCCGCCGTTTCGTTGACGACCTGAGCCAGGCGCGTCTCCGTCAGCACAGGTTCTGAACCGATCTGCGAAAATCTTGCCGTGACTTTTTCGAGCCGATTCAAATCCCTCTGCATTTCTTCGATGTCGCGGATG
>JAQTRJ010000168.1 GCA_028711875.1 bacterium
CAACCACCCAGCCGTTAAAACCCAGCTCGTCGAAAGCCACTGCCTGTAGAATCGGCCAACCTTCTTCATTACCGAATAGGTTGCGCCATGACTGGCCGCCGTTTTCGGTTACACGCAATACTCCACCTTCTCCACCCACGAGTCCGTGCGTCGGATCGGAGAAGACCACTCCGCGTAACGTTTGCGATGTGCCGGAGTAGCCGAGCTGCCAGTTCTCTCCGCCGTCCATAGTGGCAACCACCCGACCATCCCTTCCTACCACCCAGCCGTAGGATTCGTTCAGGAACCACAGATCATAAAACCGTCCGTTGACGGGACTGCCTTCCCATGTCTCCCCGCCGTCCGTCGTTCGATAGATGTAATAGGAGCCGCCCGTGGCCCAGCCAAGAGTCGCATTCACGAAGGTCGCTATATAGCTGGCTTCGGGGAAATCTCCCTCTATCCACGTTTCTCCGCCATCGGTTGTTTCCAGGGATTGCGCACCTCCGTAAATAAAGCCGTGATATTCATCCGCAAATACAATCCCGTAATAGGAAGATGGGTAATGAAGATCCATAGGACTCCACGACGTTCCCCCGTCAGTCGTCAGAGCTACATACGCGCTGTCTGACATATAATCCATTCGTGATCGCTTGCCGACGACCCAACCCCTGCCGTCACTCTTGAAAGCAATCGCCTCTAAGGTAGTCTCCGTATTGATCGCCCAGCTATTCCATGTCTGGCCGCCATTCTCTGTATGAGCGATTCGGCCATGTTCCCCGACCGCCCAGCCATCCAGCGAGTCGCGGAAGACCACATACCAATACCGATAGTACGAATCCATCTGCACCGACCAGGTCTGCCCTGCGTCAGCGCTGTACCAGATGCCTTGCCCGACCGCCCAAACCTGCGATCCCACCGCCGTTATATCCGTCATGCGCACATAGAGATCGTCATGGCGCGGAGCACCAAACTGCAGCTCCCACGTCTGCGCCTGAATCGCTGCGCCCGTCAGCAGCAGCACCGTCAGCACTACTCCGCGCAGTCCCTTCATGGCCGCCTCCTCGTGATGTGAAACGAAGATGATGCGGCACGTGCCGAGTTGTTCGTCAGAATGGCGCGTGTCGAAATTAATAACGGATTTCTATTTTCCCGTCGTCGCCTGCTTCGCCAGCTCCACCGCCCGTTTGGAAATTTCCTCGATCGGCGTTTCGATCCCGTGGAATTCGAGCCGAGCGAAAATTTCCGGCGTTTCTTTTTTCGCTGCGTCGAAAATGCGCAGGCCCTCTTCCCACTTGTTGCCGGTCATGCGCACGACCATCGGTTTGGAGAGTCCGTGCTCGCGCAGGAACTGCACCACGCCCTTCGCGAAATCGTCGCAGCGCGAAATCCCGCCGAAGCGCGCGCCGAAAATCACCTTCACTTGTGGATTGTCGTCGAGCAGCACGAGCATCTTGGCGATCCGCTCCGGCGACGGGCCGCCGCCCGAGTCCATGAAATTCGCGGGTTTGCCGCCGTAGTGATGGATGAAATCGTTGCCGACAATCCCGAAACCCGCGCCGCCGGGAAACATGCCGATGTCGCCGTCGAGATCCACGTACGGAATGCCCCACTCCTGCGCCTGCTTTTCGCGCGGCGTGAGTTCGCCGACTTCGTGGCGTGGCCCGATGCCCATTTCCTCAAACTCCGGATGACGGAACAGCGCGTCGTCGTCGAGCGCGATGCGCGCGTCGGCGGCGATCCACTTTCCGTCCTTCGTGCGCGCGAGCGGATTGATCTCCGCGACTTTCGCGTCGAGCTTCTTGAACAGACCAAACAGCCGCACGGCGATGTCCGAGACCGCCTTCAAATCCTCGCCGGAAAGTCCCATCCGCTGCGCGAGTTCGACCCCGTGATAGGGATAGCACGGCTCATCAATCTCAAACGCGATCTTGATGATCTTCTCGGGCGCGGACTTGGCGGTCTCTTCGATTTCCACACCGCCTTCCGCGCAGCCGATGAGGACGAGCTTGTAGTTCGCGCGGTCAATGGTCACGCCGAGATAAATTTCGCGCTCGATCTGAAGCGCAGGTTCGATCAAGAGCTTCTCGACGGGATAATCCTTGATGACGAGCGCGAGGATTTTCGCCGCGTGCTCTTTTGCTTCCGCTTCGCTCTTGGCAATTTTCACACCGCCCGCCTTGCCGCGGCCGCCGGTGAGAACCTGCGCCTTGATGACCACCGGAAAACCGATTTCGCGGGCGGCGCGCACGGCGTCCTCCGCGGTCGTCACCACCTTGCCCGCCGAAAGGGGAATCTTATGCTTGGCGAAAAACGCCTTGCCTTCGTGTTCGTAGAGTCTCATGTTCGTCTTCTCTCCCTCCACTCTGTGGGGGGATTAAGGGGGTTACAATTTTTCTTCCACGCTCTTGATCTTGTCTTCCATGCGCACTGCTTTGTCGCGGCGGTCGTCAATCTTGATGACCGTTCCGACACGCTTCGCTCCCATCGCGAACACCGCTTCCTGCATCTTGCGGATCACCTCGAAGCACACGCCGATATCGCCTTCGAGGGTGGTGAACATCGGATCGAGCCGGTATTTCACGCGGCCGTCCTCGCGCAACACTTTCTCCGCCGCCGCCACATACCTCGATAGACTTGTTCCTGCATCAGACGGAGCGATGGATACCGCGACAATGGCCATAGAATAAATCCGTTTTCTTGATCCGATTAGGCAACGGGCTCCGCCCCGTTGCTCACTGACCAGCAGGACGGAGCCTGCCGGCTAATCGGAGGAATTCACGTGCGAACGAATCCCATCCCGCTGCATTCATCTCTTGTCTCCCGATTAGGCAACGGGCTCCGCCCCGTTGCTCCCCAACCAGCAGGACGGAGCCTGCCGGCTAATCGAAAGAATTCACGTGCGAACGAATCCCATCCCGCTGCATTCATCCATTACCTCCCGATTAGGCAACGGGCTCCGCCCCGTTGCTCACTGACCAGCAGGACGGAGCCTGCCGGCTAATCGAAAGAATTCACGTGCGAACGAATCCCATCCCGCTGCATTCATCTCTTGTCTCCCGATTAGGCAAACGGGCTCCGCCCCGTTGCTCCCCGACCAGCAGGACGGAGCCTGCCGGCTAATCGGGATAAGAAAAACGTCCGCTCTCCCAATAGGGATCAACCTGCCTGAACGTTTGCTCTTGGTATTCAGCGGCACTTGACCATGCATACTTCAACGCATCTCCCGACAAACCCGCCCGCACTGGATTCTCGTGAATGTAAAGGAGTTTCTCGCGGAGGAAAGACTCGCTGACTATAGTCTCAGACCAATATCCCTTTTGCCAAATCCGCCGCCCTCCGAGAGCATGGGCCGTATAGGATTTGAAGCGTCGCGCCCAATCTGGTAACTTCAGCGGCGGAACCACCCGCAGTATCACATGTACATGATCCGGCATGATCACGAACCCGTGCAGCTCGATTTCCCGCTGAGTTCGAAAAAATTGGAGTGAATTCGAAACCACGTGGACCGGAAGATCGTTCGAGAATACCCGATCGCGATCCAACGTGGCCAGCGTAACATAGAATATCTGATCTGTCAGAAAGCGATCTTCAGGCACTCGCCGCATACTTGATTCCCGCAACGGGACGGAGCCCGCTGCCTAATCGGGGTAAGGGCTTCGTTATTGGGCAATGGCTTCGTTAATCGAGAGAGATTTTCTGATTAGGTGGCAAGCTCCGCCCTGCCGGATCAACATGCAACGGGACGGAGCCCGTTGCCTAATCTTTCGGTGGACATTTCAATCGTCGTCATCACCCGTTTCGCTTCCGGATACTCTCGCGTAGCCTGCCCGCAACTCGGGATGGCTGATCTTGCCGCCGAGCGAAGAGACATAGAGCATCACCAGCAGCGCGATTGCCGACAGCACCAGCAGCGAGATCGAAGCGACGAGCTTCAGCGATTTCTGAGTGTGCAAGAGATACAGCCCGCCGAGCGACGCGATGCCGAGGAGAATCATCATCACCTGCGCCGTCACGGCCGCTTCCTCATGCGGCTCGATCCGCGAGTCGGCCACGTTGGGAAGTCCCTTGACCACATCTTCCGCTTCCTCGCCTGACAGCACCACCGGAATCACCAAGATCGCCGTAAGGAGGAATATGATAAGCGCCGCACGCTGCACGTCCGCGCTTTTGCGAACAAGTCCGTAAAGCAGCACGAGCAACCCGAAGCCCAAACCCATCAGCGGCGCGTGATTCAGCGCGAGATGGATTTGCGCCGCGTTCACTTCGCGTATCCCTTCCGTCCCATGAGTCCGTAGGTCAGCCGCTTGCCGAGTTCCACGCCCGGCTGATCGAAGGGATTGATGTGATAGAGATGTCCGCAGAGCGCGGTGACGATTTCGAACAGCATGAAGAACTCGCCGATCGAGCGCGCATCCACTCGCGGGAAGCTGATCGTCAGCGACGGCCGCTGATGCTTGGCGAGCGCTTCGCGGGTGGCGGAAAACTCGCTGGCGAGCAATTTGTTCATCGTCTGCCCGCCCAGATAGCCGAGCGAGGACACGTCACCGTAGAGCGCGGGCAATTTCAGTTCGCAGCGGAACTCTTTCACTTCGAGAAACACGAAGACTTTATCGAACGGCCCCTCGATATAGAGCTGCACCTGCGAATGCTGATCGGTCGCGCCCAAAGCTTTCACCGGCGTCGGCCCGAGGTTCACCGTTTTGCCGTCGAGATTCACGGCCTTGCCGAGCGACTCCGCCCAGAGCTGGCGGAACCAGTCGGCGAGCAGATAGAGCGAGTTCGCATAGGTCATCATCACGTGAATCGGCTTGCCGTAGCTGGTGTCGAAGAGATAGAGAATCGCGGCCAGCTGCGCGGCGGGATTGCGCTCGAATTCCACCGACAGGCAGAACTCGGCCATCTCGCCCGCGCCGAACAGCATGGCTTCCGCGTTCAGCCCCAGCATGAACGCGGGAAAGAGTCCCACCGGCGAGAGCACGCTGAACCGCCCGCCCACCGCCGGCGGCAGATCGAGCGTGGGCAGCTTTTCGCGCTCGCAGAGTTTTCTCAGATCACCGCTCTTCGGATCGGTCGTGCAGATCACATGATCGCGCCACTTCGCGCCGAGCCGCTTCTTCAGCAGATCGAAAATCACGAGCGAAGCCGCCGCCGTCTCCGCCGTCGCGCCGCTCTTGGAAATGATGTTGAACACCGTCTCGCGCGGATCGCAGAACTCGAAATAGGCGGAAGCGTAGTCGGGATCCACGTTGTCGAGCGTGAACAATCGCGGTCTCCCTCCGCGCGCGTCCGCATCGAGCAGATTGTGCAGCGGGTGGCAGAGCGCGGAAAAAATCGCCGCCGGGCCGAGCGCGGAACCGCCGATTCCCGCAATCACGAGATTCTCTACGCCCGCGAAACTCTCCGCGGCCTGAGCGCACGTGGCGAACGCACCCGCGTCGTAGGGCAGGTTCAAAAACTCGAGTTTGCCCGCTTCCCGCTGGGCGCGCATCTGCTTGATCGCGTCGAGTAGCCGCGGCTTGAGATAGGCGATGTCGCGCGGTTCGAGTCCGTGCTCCCCGGCCTTGTCGGAAAACGCGTGCGTGAAATTGAAGGAAAGAGACATGGGTTCAGTCGAATTCCGGCGATTATTTTACCGCGCCGAG
>JAQTRJ010000169.1 GCA_028711875.1 bacterium
ATTCATCGCGCCTTTCCTCGCCGCGTGGGGTGCTTTCTCGCCGCGCGGGGTCGCTGACCCCGCCGGAACAGGTGCGGGGCGGATCAGCGATCCGCCGCCGCGAGCAGCCGATTGTCGGGGCCGATTCATCGCGCCTTTCCTCGCCGCGCGGGGTCGCTGACTCCGCCGGAACAGGTGCGGGGCGGATCAGCGATCCGCCGCCGCGAGCGACTCGCGCTCTGTCCCCGCATCGCCGACCGCCGCCGCGAGCAGGGTAGATGCAAACGGCAGTTTGCCCAAAACAAAACGGACGGCTTCTCCGCCGTCCGCGATCAACACCGACAACAATCCTTGCAGAAATCAATCCACCACGGCCTCCACGCGATAAAATCCCGCGCCGTCCGTCGCTGAGGTTTCAATGAACACTGTCGTATCCGGCGGCACGGGAACGCCGATCGAATCCCACGACGCGTCGTTCAGGCTGTCCGCGCGCCACACGACGTAGCGGTCAACCGTAATTGCCACCCCGCCGGTGTCCTCGCTGACCGGCAGCCACGACAGCCGCACCTGATTCGCACTCGGCAGTCCACGGATCATCAAGTGCTCCGGCGCGCGCGGTACCACGGGCGGGCCGGGGAGAAAGTAGGAAATGTCATAGATATTGAAGTAGGAATAATCCGCGACATACGCGATGCCGCCGACAACCGCCACATCCTCACAAATGCTGGGAGTGTCATAGTAACCGACGATCGTCGGGGCGGCGGGATCGCTGATGTCAATGATTCGCAGGCCGCTGTAATAGTCCGCCACGTAGGCAAAGTCGCCGCTCAGGGTGACGTCATGGGCATCGTCCGGTGTGTTGCAGGCGCCGAGCAAGGCGGGAGCGGCCGGATTGCTGACGTCGAGAATCAGCAGCCCGTCCGATCGGTCGGCGACGTAAGCGTAACCGTCGCGGAGCGCCACGCTGACCGCATAGTCGGAAGTATTATAGAGTGAGACTTGGCTGGGGGAAGCCGGATTGCTGACGTTGAGAATCCGCAGGCCGGAGTAGCCGTTTGCCACGTACGCGTAGTCGCCGCAGATAGCCACGTTACGGAACGCGCCGTCGCCGGTATAGTGCCCAACTTCGACGGGCGAGGCGGGATTGGCAACGTTAATAATCCGCAGGCTGCTGTAATTGTCGGCTACGTAGGCGTAGTTGCCGCTGAGGGTCACGCCATAGGCTTCGCCGGGCGTGTCGCAGTATCCGACTTCCACGGGCGAGTTGGGATTGCTGACGTTGATGATCCGCAGGCCGGACTGCTGATCCGCGACGTAGGCGTAGTTGCCGTTGATCGCCAAAGAAAAAGCCACGTCGGGGGTGTCGAAACTTGACGCAGACACGGGAAGGGTGGAATCGGCGATGTTATAAATATACAATCCCGCCGAGCCGTTGGCAAGATAGGCATAGGGAAAACGGACGACGACGGCATGGGCCGAATACGCCCATGTCTGCGAGATACACCGCACGTGCAAGCTGTCCTGCGCCAGAAGCGGCGTCGCAACCAAGCCCATGATGAATAACATACGAACGAGACGCAGCACCATTTCGGACTCCTTACGAATCCAGACCCGATCACATTCGAAAGATTCGGCGCAAAGATAGTTCTGTTCTTTACCGAAAACAACTCTCGAGACAAAAACCTCAGAATCCTCGTCCCATGACAAACTCAACGTTCTTCGCCGTTTGATTGCGAAGATCAAACCATCGTCAACACTCGGAGATCATTCATGCCTCTTCCATTCTGCAATTCAGATGCAAACGACAGTTTGTCCAAAACAAAACGGACGGGGCATCCGCCGTCCGCAATTTGCAGGAGAGAAAATTCCCGCGGTGTCGGTTGCTTGCAACCGACCCGCCTACTTCAGCAGCACGATCTTCTGTGTCTTCGAAAACTCTCCGCTCTGCATCTGCACGAAATAGACCCCCGATGCAAATGCCGATCCGTTGAACAGCAGCGAATACTCTCCCGCGTCATACACCCGTGACGCAAGATTCTGAGCGATCCGGCCGGTGACATCGAACACCTTCAGCTCAACACGCTCGGCGTGCGGCACCTCAAACGAAATCGTCGTCGTTGCATTGAACGGATTGGGGAACGCGGCAAGAGTGAAAGATGACGGTTTGGGTGCGAACGCCGAAGGAACATGCAAAGCAGCTGAGCAATCGTAGATGCCGAAGTACTGATTATCGGCCACATAGGCATGGCTCCCCTCAACGGCTACGTCTAATGCGGAGCCCGGAGTGTCATAGAAGCCTACTTCCATAGGTAAAGCGGGATTCGTTATGTCAATGACACGTAAACCGCCATGGTGGTCCGCTATGAAAGCATGTTGGTTGGCTATGGTCACATGAGAGGCATCGCCTGAGGTGTCACAATATCCTACTTCGATGGGGTTTGTAGGATCGCCAATATCAATGATGCGCAAGCCGTCTTCGTAATAAGCCACATAGGCATACATGCCATGGACCGACACGCCCAAAGCGACAGCTTGGCTGGAAATATTGTAGAATCCCACAGGTGGCCCAGGTGAAGTTGGATCCGAAATATTGAAGATGAAAAGTCCGCCGTCACCAAGTGCTACATACGCGAAGCTGTCCTGAACCGCCACCCCGAAAGCAAAAAATGTCGGCGTATTGAAGAAGCCAACCTGTGTTGGCGAGGAAGGATTGCTAATGTCAATTACATGCAATCCGTACGAGTCAGCCACATAGGCGTGACTTCCGCTGATGTCTACGTCATAAGCGTCGGCGGGCGTACTCCAGAACCCCGATTCTGTGGGTGCTGCTGAATTACTGATGTCTATCACACGCAGAGCGCTTGGAAATCTATCAATCACATATACAATGTTACCCTCAGCAACTGCGGCAAAGGTATAACCCGGCGTGTCACAGAAACCTGTCACCGAAGGAGAGGTCGGATTGCCGATGTTGATCACGGCTAAACCTGCTTCCCCCGATGCGACATAGGCATAGCTGCCCTGGACGGATACTCCAAAGGAAGTCATGGAAAGCTGTGTTAGTTGCCGCACATTCAAACTATCCTGCGCCCTTACAACCGAGACGATGCACAGCACCGCAACGAAACTGAAAAGAATCCGCCCCATTCCGCACCTCCTTGTCGAAGGATTACGCGCCGAACCATAAGATACTACAGACGACCCCCTGAAGTCAATAGATTCAACCCGCTTTCGCCTGTTCTTTCCTTACAAATTCAACCCGAGGTTCCCATGTTTCCTCTTCCTTTTCTTAAGTCGCGCGTTCGCCCGCTCATTCCGCCGCGCGTCACGGCGCAGCGCGCCGCGTCCGATCGCGTTCCCTATTCGCAAAAAATCCGTCAGCCGATGACCGTTGCCCAGCGGCCGCAAGTGACGGGCAATCTCTTCACCACCACGCTGGCCGGTCAGGATTTCGTGTGGATGGGCACCAACCGCGCCGATTTCTACCGCTATCTGCGCGATCACGTGCCGATCATCTCGTCCGCGATCTGGTCGTGGGTGCATCTCTGCGCCACGCCCCAGAGCTATTCCATGGAAGGCCCGGAATCCGAAAAAGCGCGCGCCGCGAAAGTGCTGAAAGACCTCGAAACGCGCGTGTTCGAGAATCCGCTCGTCCGCCGCAGCGGGATTTCGCAACTCACCGAGCAGTTCTTCCTCGAACTGTTCACCGTCGGCAGCTTCGCCGGAGAAATCATTCCGCTCGCCGACGGCACCGGTATGGATTATTTTCACACGCTCGATCCCGATCTCATCCACTGGGAGCGTGACGGCCGCTGGAAGGCCTATCTCGTGGACGAGAACGACAACGCGTTCTATGAAAACACTAGGGGCGGTCTCCGACCGTCCATGTCATCGAATACCGACGGTCAGAGACCGACGCTAGTGAGATCAGATCACCCTCAGCGACCGACGCTGGTGAGATCGGGGAGCGGGGGATCTGACGAAAAACGCATCTACCTGAATCCCGAGCGCTTCTTCTTCGCCACGCTCGGCGCGGACATCATGAATCCGCGCGGCATCGAACCGCTCGCTTCGATTCCGTTCGTGGCCCAGATTCAGGAGGCGATGCTCTCGGATATGGCGCGCAGCGCGCGGAGCGCGGGCACGCCGCGCCTGCAAATCCGCGTCCATCCGCCGCAAGCGTTTCAGCACGAGGGCGAAAAGGAATATCAGGCGCGCATCAACCGCTACTTCGACGACACCGTCTCGCAGTTCCAGCGGCTCGACTCCGATGACAACATTTTCACGTGGGACGACGTGGAAGTCACGATGATCGGCGGTGACGGCAACCGCAATTTCACCTGGCGGCTGAACCGCGAGCAGGTGATCGAGGACGTCATCACCGGCCTCAGGCTCTATCCGTGGGTGGTCGGACGTTCGCACGGCACGACCAAGAACTGGGTCGAATCGCAGTTCAATCTGCTCATGCAGATCGTGGACAGCGTGCAGGGTCTCGGCGCGTCGCTAGGAAATTTCCTGCGCAACACCGAGCTCAAGATGAAGGGACTGTCCGTGACGACCGAGCATAAATTCGCGCCCAATCAGGATCCGTTCCTGCTCACGCGGATGCAGGCGCGTTCGGTCGAGTTCGACACCGTGCATAAAAAAGTCCTTGCCGGGTATATCAGCAAGGACGATGGCGCGCGCGAACTCGGCTACGAGAAAGCGTTCGAAGAGTGACGTTATTTCAACAGGATCAGTTTTTGAGCCGCCGAGAAATCTCCGCTCTTCATTTGCACGATATACATTCCCGATGCTCGGTTTGACGCATCCAACGCGACTTGGTGAGTTCCCGCATCGAACATCCGCGACGCGAGAGTCTCCACCAACCGTCCCTGCAAATCGTAAACGTGGAGCTGCACAAAGGAATGGCGCGGCACTTCAAACTGAATCTGTGTTGCGGCGTTGAAAGGATTCGGATAGGCGGAAAGGATGAAGGTAGAAGGATGAGGGGTGAAAGAATCGGATGTGCCGAGCGCCGCCGAGCAGTCATAGATGCTCAGGTCATAAGAATCTGCCACATAGGCGTAGTTTCCCATCGCCGCCACACCATAGGCATAGCCCTGTGTGTCGTAGTAGCCCACCAGAACGGGATTCGCGGGATTGCTGACATTGATCACCCGCAGACCGGCTCCATGATCCGCCACATAGATATAGTTCCCCGCCACCGCCACGCTCATAGCATAGCCCGGCGTGTCATAGTCGCCCACCAGAACGGGATTCGCGGGATTGCTGACATTGATTACATGCAGACCGGCGTCGTCGCCGATCACATAGGCGTAGTCTCCCGCCCCCGCCACCGCTCGGACATAGCATATTGTTTCACAATAACCAATCTCTGCAGGCTGGGTAGGACTGCTGATATCAATCACCCGCAGACTGGCGGTGCCATCCGCCACATAAGCGTAGTTCCCCACTACTGCCACATCACGGGCATCGCCGGGCGTATCATAGTAGCCAACTTCAATCGGCAGGGAAGGATTGCTGACATCAATCACCCGCAGGCCGGAACTGCGATTCGCTACAAAGGCGAAGTTCCCTGCCACTGCAACGGCTTGGGCAGAGTGGAAC
>JAQTRJ010000170.1 GCA_028711875.1 bacterium
GTCACCCCTCACCCGTTCGGATCGGAACCGGGTGTCCGCTTCATGTTCGAAGCGGATTGCGTTCCGAGATGATGAACGGGGCGGATAAACCCAGGAGATGTTCATGGCTCATGTCACGCTGCAGCAGTTGCTCTTGGCTGGCGCCCACTTCGGGCATCTGACCCGTCGCTGGCACCCCAAGATGAAGCCGTTCATTCTGACCAAGAAGAACGGAATCCATCTGCTGGATCTGCGAAAAACCCAGGAATGCGTTGAAAAAGCCTGCTCCGCGCTCAAGGAAACTGCCAGCCGCGGGGAGCAGGTTTTGTATGTCGGAACGAAAGCTCAGGCACGTGATATCATTCTGGCCGAAGCCAGCCGAGCGGGAATGCCCTATGTGAAAGAACGCTGGCTGGGCGGCTGCTTGACGAATTTTGCCACGGTGCGGCAAGGCATCAAGACATTGAACTCGCTCGAGAAGAAAATGACCGACGGCACGTTCGAGAAGATCTCCAAAAAGGAGCGGCTGATGATCGAACGGCGACGGTCCAAACTGCTGATTTCCATCGGCGGTATTCGCGAGATGAATCGTCTTCCGGGAGCGATTTTTGTCGTGGATATTCGGCGCGAACGGATCGCGGTTGCCGAAGCGAAGCGGCTGGGAGTTCCGGTCGTCGCCATCGTGGATACCAATGTGGATCCCGATCCCATTGACTTTCCGATTCCGGCTAATGACGATGCGTTCAAGTCCATCGCTCTGATCACGCGTGCCCTGACCGATTCAGTGGCGGAGGGAGCGGCCGCATATCGGGCTACGGCTCATCTGCGGGAAGCGGTGCGGGAAACCACCACTCGCGATCAGGAACATCGTGAGGGACGGGGACGCGACGCGCGCCCCGGCGGGGAACAAGACAACCGCCGCCGCCGTTTCCGCCGACCGGACGAGAAACGGCAGTTTAGCGGAGAAGAAAAACCGCAGCCGCCGGCCTCGGCAAGTCCGGTTGCGCCCCCGGTTTCGAGTCCCGCACAGGACGCGCCGAATAGAGCCGAACCTGCTCAATGATCATCGTCTCGAAGTTCTGAATTCATCCATTAGATTATCGAGGATACCGTGGCGGATAACGAAGTCAATGCGGCTCTGGTTGCCGAATTGCGCCGCGAAACTGGCGCCGGAATGATGGACTGCAAAAAAGCCCTCATGGATTCCGGCGGTGATAAGGAAAAAGCGATCGAGTACCTTCGGAAGAAGGGAATTGCTGCCGCAGAGAAGCGAGCGGATCGTGCTGCCAAGGAGGGTTTGATCGCTCTCGCTGTTAGCGCGGATGGAACTACCGCAGCTCTGGCGGAAATCAACAGTGAAACCGATTTCGTCGCAAAGAACGATTTGTTCCGAGATTTCGGAAATCAGCTCTCCGTTCTGGTTCGCGACACGCAAGAAATGGATGGACAATCTCCGGACGTCTTGCTGGATGCGAAGTTATCCAGCGGGCGTTCCGTTCGAGAGTGTCTGACCGATTTAATAGGAAAAATCGGCGAAAAACTGGCGGTAGGGCGATTTGCCCGTATGTCCGTTGCGGATGGAACCGTGGGAACGTACATTCACTCCGATTCCAAGCTGGGAGTGCTGGTCGCGCTTCGCGGAGCCAACGCGTTGTCCGCCGAAGTGAAGACACTCGCTCGCGATCTGGCCATGCAGGTGGCCGCCGCATCGCCGCTGGTCGTGAGTCGCGATGAAGTCCCTGTCGAGAAAATTGAGCACGAACGCGGCATCGAGACGGAGCGCGCACGCGCGGAAGGAAAACCTGACGCCGCCATTCCTCGCATCGTCGAAGGGCGGATCAATAAGTGGTTTTCCGAGGCTGCGCTTCTCGAGCAGCCGTTCGTCAAGGACCCAAAAGTTATCATTCGCGACTTGGTGGCGGGTGTGGCGAAATCCACCGGCCAAACGATTACCGTCACCTCGTTTGTTCGCATTCGCGTAGGTGCCTGAGAAAGTTCCGGCAGTGACTCCCCTTGCGTACCGCCGTATTCTTCTGAAGCTTTCCGGCGAAGCTCTGGTCGGAGCGGGGGACTATGGCATTGATCCGGCGGTGTTGCAGGCGATGGCGCAGGAAATCGTCGAGCTTCATTCGCAGGGCATCGAAATTGGCATCGTGATCGGCGGCGGCAATATCTTTCGCGGTTTGAAGGGCGCCGCACAGGGAATGGACCGGGTCAGCGCCGATCAAATGGGTATGTTGGCTACAGTCATCAATTCGCTGGCCCTCCAAGATTCCCTCGAGAATCTGGGGATTGTCACCCGCGTACAGACGGCGATCCCTATGCAGACGGTGGCCGAGCCGTTCATCCGCCGGCGGGCCATCCGACATCTGGAGAAACGGCGAATCGTGATTTTCGCCGGGGGGACGGGCAGCCCGTTCTTCTCCACCGATACGGCGGCTGCCTTACGGGCGAAAGAAATCAAAGCGGACGTGCTGATGAAGGGGACGAAGGTGGACGGTATCTACACCGCGGACCCCGTGACGAATCCAACCGCCTCGATGTTCGAGCGGATTGACTACATGGATGTGGTTGAGCGTGGTCTGAGGGTGATTGACTCCACGGCCGTCACCTTCTGTATGGAGAACTCGATACCGATACACGTCTTCAATTTCAAGGTGCGTGGGAATCTTCGGCGGATTATCGCAGGTGAGCAAATCGGAACCCTGATTAACCGGTGACCGAACCATGATAAAAGAAATCATTGCTGACTGCGAAATGCGGATGAATAAATCCGTGGAAATGCTGCGGCAGGAATTCACTCATATTCGAACCGGCAAGGCTTCAATCGGACTGGTGGAACCGGTCAAAGTGGAAGCGTATGGCGGAGAAATGCCGCTGGCGCAGGTCGCTTCAATTTCCACTCCCGATCCTCGCACGATCGTCATTCAGCCGTGGGATAAGAGCACCATGGGTGCGATTGAGAAGGCGATTCTGAAGTCCGATCTTGGTCTTCATCCGATGAACGATGGTGTGGTCATCCGGCTGGCCATTCCGCCGCTGACCGAAGAGCGCCGTCGCGAACTCGTGAAGCTGGTGAAAAAATATACGGAAGACGCGAAGGTGGCGGTGCGTAATGTCCGGCGGGACGCGAACGAGCACATCAAGCGCGTCGAAAAAAGCCACGAGATTTCCGAAGACGAGAGCCACAAGATGCAGACACAGATTCAGGAAATCACCGACAAGCGCATAAAAGACATGGATCATCTCTTCGAGCTTAAGGAGAAGGAAATTCTCGAAGTTTGATGCTTGACCGAACCGGTGAATGGGAATGCCGCTGCCGGATTGGATCAGCACGGCGGTTTTGTTAACACTTATGAAATCCGTGGCGCGATCGCGCGCACAAGAGATTTTAGAAAAGGCGGCCGGAGTGCCGGTGGCGGTCATGGGTGATTTCATGCTCGATCGCCACCTGAAAGGCAGTGTCCGCCGCATCAGTCCCGAAGCTCCGGTACCCGTGGTCGAAATCGAATCCGAAACGACCGGTTTGGGCGGGGCGGGGAATGTGGTGAATAATCTTGCTTCGCTGGGGATCACGCCACTTGTTTTCGGGGTAGTGGGCAGAGATACAGCCGGGCAAGTGCTGGCGGGGCATCTGGAAGCGATCCACGCCGTTGCCGACGGGATGGTGCTTTGTCCATCGCGAAAAACCACGGAAAAAACTCGCATCATTGCGCACGATCAACACGTGGTTCGCGCGGATCGGGAAACGCCTGACGGTCTATCACGCGAGGATGAGGATCGCATTTTGGCGGCGTTGCAGGCGGCGATTCCCGACGTGCGGGCGTTGATTCTGCAGGACTATAACAAGGGCGTTCTCACTGATCGTTCGATTGAACGAGCGATGACTATTGCCCGAAGCCGGAACGTTCCGGTCTACGTGGATCCCAAGTTCGAGCATTTCTTCGACTACCGCAAGGCGCATCTTTTTAAGCCGAATGTGCCCGAGCTGGCCGCCGCGTTGGGAATTCCCATTCGCAACGATGAAGAGCTTGCGCTGGCGGCGGGGCGCTTGTACGATCAAATGAATCCGGAATTGGTTCTGATCACGCGCGGCGAGAAGGGCATGACGCTCTTTTTGGATCGCGAACGCGTGTGCCATATTCCCACTCGCGCCAAAAAGGTGCACGATGTTTCCGGAGCAGGCGACACGGTGGTCGCCACCTACGTTGCCTCGGAAATCGGCGGGGCTACTCCGGAAGAAGCGGCGATTATTGCCAATGAAGCGGCGGGAATCGTGTGTGGCGAAGTGGGCGTGGTGCCGATAGAATTGCCGCGGCTGTTTGACGCAATCCTTGAAACGGAATAGCGATTGGGCGACTAGCTCAGCTGGTTAGAGCGCTGGTCTCACATACCAGAGGTCATAGGTTCAAGTCCTATGTCGCCCACCATGGAAACCACTGCACAGCTTCCCGGACTGCTTTCCCGGGACGAAGCCGCCCAACGTTGCGCCATCGAGCGAATTCGCGGCGGTGTCATCGTATTTACCAATGGGGTGTTTGACATCCTTCATCGCGGCCATCTGGAGTATCTTTCCGCCGCGCGAAAATTGGGCTCGCTTCTAATCGTCGGACTGAATACCGACGAAACGGTTCGCCGGATCAAAGGCCCGCAGCGGCCGTTCTTCACTCAACAGGATCGAGCGCTTGCGTTATTGTCGCTCCGTTTCGTAGATGGCGTGGTGCTGTTTGATGAGGACACACCGGCTCGACTTATCGAGTGGCTCACTCCTCATGTGCTGGTCAAGGGTGGTGATTATCAGGCGCGGGATGTGGTCGGTTATGACTTTGTCATGAACCACGGCGGACGAGTGGAGATTCTGCCGCTTCGCGAGGGCTACTCGACCACCGGCATTCTGCGTTCGATCAGCGCGCGGAACGGCGGATAGCGGGTCAATGTTCGAAGACCTTACCGCACGGCTGGATCAGGTTTTCCGGAACCTGCGCGGTGTCGGCAAACTTAGTGATGCCAACATCCGTGAGGCGATGCAGGACATTCGCCGCGTCTTGCTGAATTCCGACGTCAACGTGCAGGTGGTTCGCGATTTCCTGACGCGGGTGGAAGAGCAGGCGATCGGGCAGGAAGTTGCCAAGTCGGTGCTACCGGCCCAGCTCATTATTAAAATTGTTCACGATGAGCTGGTTCGACTGCTTGGGGAAAAGGAAAGCCGTCTGCAGGCTTCCCCTGCGCCGCCAACGGTCTATATGATCGTGGGATTGCAGGGATCGGGCAAAACGACCTTCTGCGCGAAACTTGCGCGGTTGCTGAAAACGAAGGGAAAGCGTCCGCTTCTCGTTGCTGCTGACCTGCAGCGCCCCGCCGCTCAAGATCAGCTTCAGGTTTTGGGGGATTCCATCGGCGTTCCGGTTTTTCGCGGCGAAGGAAAAAATCCGGTTGCGGTGTGTGAAGCCGCGTTGCGTCATGCGAAAAAGATCAGCATGGATCCGGTGATCCTCGACACGTCGGGGCGGCTCCATGTTGACGACGAACTTATGATGGAACTCGAGCGGATCCGGCAGATCACGCGACCGACCGAGATTCTGTTTGTTGCGGACGGCATGACCGGT
>JAQTRJ010000171.1 GCA_028711875.1 bacterium
CCATGGTGCCGCCGATCGCCCAACGCCGGTGCTGTTTCCAGTAAGCATAGAGCGTCATCGGCCCAACACCCGCCGAATAGGCGCGCCGCACGTAGGCGCTGCGCCAGCCGTTCCAGTGCAGACGCAGCGCGGTGGACATGTCCTCGCAGATGGATTCCTCATCCCACCCGCCCACGTCGTCGAGCGCGCGGCGGCGCATGACGAAGTTCGTGCCGCAGCACATGGCCATTCCGACGACTGCTTTACCTTCGAGAATCGTGTCGTAATGGAGCATTTCCTGCTGCGCAGCGGCGCGGCATACCAGCGTGGAATCGTAGTTTTCGTAGACCTGAGCCGTTTGGACGAACGCCAGCGTCTCGTCGGCGTGAAGAATCGGCACGGTTTTCTCAAGGAAATCCGGCTGCACCTTCTGATCGGCGTCGAAAATCGCGATATAGTCGGCGGGCGGGTGCAGCATCTTCATCGCGTCGTTCAGCGCCCGTCCCTTATTGCCGCGATTGCGAACGTGCAGCACGCCCACGCCGTATTCCGCGGCGATTCCCTCCGCCTGTGCTTTGTAGTCCGGCTTGCGTGAGTTCTCGACCAGCCATACCGACGCATTCGGATAGCGGAGATGCGCAATGCTGGACATGCTCCGCCGCAGAATCTCCGGTTCCTCGTCGCAACACGGCACGAGCACTACCACCGACGGGGCGGGTCCCGCGAGGGGCGGTACGTCGGGAATTCGGTATTTGGCAATGCCGCGCCGGCACTGGATCAAGTAGTGCAGCCACTGCCAGATCACGATGATCTCGGCTGTAATCAACACGACGAGACCGGCCGTGTGAGCCAGATCATGCCAATTTGAAAACAGACGCGCCGGATGCGCCAGTTTCCCGATCACGTATTCCAAAAACGGAATGCGCAACACCTGAGCCAGGATAAACACAGCCAGCATCACGCCAAACCAGAGATTGACCGTCCGACGCAGCGCCGCCGGGCGACGCCCCTCAGCAAACACCTCATTGATTCGGCTGGGGCCGCGATAGAAGACTCCCAGCAGGAGCAGGAAGGTGAGAATCAGGGCCAGCGGGAAGACCGTGTACAGCAAATGAAGTCCTGAGGTGTTATGGAATTAGCGGGCGGATCGGAATGCACCATGACATGACAATATACGTCGCATCAGCGAGTCTGTCAACCGAAAATCCTAATTGCGAAAATTCGTCGAATCGGGTTCAAATACCGTCACGGTGATATCATGAATCGAAGGCAACCACGGATTTCTTCTAACCCCGTCGGCAATCCGCACCGTGCCGGCGTTCCGACGACCGTGGGTTATGTAATCCAGGAGCGAATCCTCGAAAGCCATCGGCTCATACATGTAGCTTTTTACCAGAATGATGCGATCCGCCTCGTCGAATACCGAAAAGACTCCTTCCGTGGAGTGCGGCGCAATCAGCCGAACGCCGGGCGGCGGGGCAAAATAATATCCGAAGGCATCGCTGGAGAAGTGTTTGACGAGAAACACGAGATCGCCCGTCCGTGAGCGCCGCTCGACTTCGTTCGCGGTTTCGCGCCACGGGTCTTTATCCAAGCCGGTATGATAGAGGAACAAGGCGTGGGTGGTCAACAGCGCGAGCACAACCGCAGTAACGATTTTGCCCCACCGCGGGAATTGCGCCAGCGACCACGCCATGAGCAGCGCCACCATCGCCGCCGCCGGAATCGTGTAGCGATCATAGTAGATGGGGGTGACGAGCCGCGAGAGGAGCCACGGAAGCGCGGTAAACGACAAGCCCACGACGACCAAGAAGACAATTCTCCTCCGCGCGACGGCCTCCCGCCTGAGGCCAAGCCAGAGTCCGGTAAAAATCACGAGCGCCGCGACGACCGCGAGATATGCGGTCATGAAGTAGGTCTTGAACGTTCCAAACAGGTTCGCTATCCACGGCATGGGAATCCACGCGCCGGGACCGGTTCCGGCGAATTTCTTGCCGATTGAATTCGAGACCAGCCACAGCTGCGGAAGAAACAGCACGGCCATGATCGCGAGCAAGCCCAGCCAAGACCCGATCCGGCGCGCGCGCGCATCGGCAGCATCCCGGCGCAGGATCAGCCATCCGATGCTCTCAGCGACGAGCAGAAACGGTGCGTAAGGATGAGCATAGAGTGCGAGCAGCGTAAAGAACAGATACGCGGCAATCCGTCCGGTCGTCCATTTTTCGAGCAGCCGCAGGAAGGCATGGAGCGATGCGAGAGCGGCCAGCAGGAAAAGAGCATAGGGACGCGCGTCTTGAGAATAGAAGACAGCGAACGGATTGATCGCCAGAATCAGCGCCGCGATCCCGGCCGTGATTTTCGAAAAGAATCTCGCGCCGAACAGATAGAGCGCCAGCACCGACAGCGTCCCGAAGATCACCGAGGGAAAGCGGAGGGAAAACTCGGACGTTCCGAAAACGCGGCACCACCCGCGTTCGATCAGGTAGTAGGCGATCCCCTGGGTCTGCACTTTTAAATCACCGATAAGACTCGGCAAAGGCGCACAAACACGGCGATAGGTGAAGCCTTCGTCCAGCCACAAACTCTCATCAGCCAGCCCCCATACGCGGAGGATAGCGGCAAGCAGCAAAGCAATAAGGAGCAGGCGGTGAATTCGCACAGTCGTCTGGTGGAGATGGAAGGAGTGACGAAAGGAGATATTTCAAGATAGTTCACGTTTTGGAGAGTAACAAGCGATCTTTCCAAAAATGACAATGCAATAATTACATAGCATGCATGACCAGCGAGAGGTGCGGGCACGAATTGCATAGCTACAGTGTGATCCTTGCTATTCTACGGCGGAGAGGCTATATTTATATTCTATCGGGATGGATTAAATTGTCGTCCCACGAATCAAGCTTGGAGGCTCTGAAAGGATGGTTCGCAGCGTGTTGTCTTCATGTAGTGCCGGTTATCACAGCAGATTGTGGGTGATCGCGGCCGCCTTGATCGTTCTAACTATCACGTCGCCGGGTAAAGCGCAAGTCAGCGCCGGCGGCACGCCGCCCAGCTTTTCGCTGAGCATCGCCGCCGTACCAGCCACCGTGGCCCTCCCGCCCGTGGATGTGGCCGTCTATCTGGCGGAAGATGCGCGGTCTGCGAAAGACGAACCGCTGCGCATCGGCGCACCGGTAGACGTTCGCTTCACGCTCGGACAGTCCGGAGACTGGACAGAACTGACAGACGGCGGGCGCATCTGGCGGCTGCGCATTGTCTCGCGCGGCGCGCTCGCATTGGGTTTGCTCTATGACCGCTGGATCCTTCCCGAAGGCGCCGAGCTATTTCTCTACAATGACGACCACAGTCACGTGATCGGCGCGTTCACCTCATCCAACAACTGGGCGGACGGGACGAACATCACTCAGCCGGTCATGGGCGACGCCGTAACCCTCGAATACTACGAACCGCCAGCCGCGCGCGGTACGGGCGAACTCTCGATCTCCACAGTCGGGCACATCTACCGCGATCTCTATGGCGGCCGGTTGCTCGATGACTATGGCGAGTCCGGCACGTGCAACAACAACGTGAACTGCCCGGAAGGCGATCCGTGGCAGAGCGAAAAGCGCGGCGTGGCCATGATTCTCGAAGGCGGCTGGCGGATTTGCAGCGGGTCGCTCGTCAACAACGCCCGCAACGACTTCACCCCGTACTTCCTGACGGCCAACCACTGCCTGGGGAATCTCAATAGCTGGGTGTTCATGTTCAACTATGAAAGCCCCGGCTGTCAGAATCAAAACGGTCCCACCAACCAAACCGTGGCCAACGCCACGCTGCGGGCGACCTACACGGCGTCGGACTTCGCGCTGATCGAGCTTTCGAGTTCGGTGCCGCTGACCTATAATCCCTATTTCAACGGCTGGAATCGAGAAGACGTTGCCGCTACGAACTCCGTGTGCATTCATCATCCGGCGGGCGATATCAAGAAAATCAGCTTCGACGATAATCCGCCGGTCAGCGACCGTTATCTGGGCAATCAAGGAGTCACCGATTCGCACTGGAAGATCGCGCAGTGGGACGACGGCACGACCGAAGGCGGATCGTCCGGTTCGCCGCTGTTCGATCAGAATCACCGGATCACCGGCCAGCTTCACGGCGGCTACGCGTCGTGCACCAGCCTGACCTCCGACTGGTACGGAAAGTTCGCCATGTCGTGGAACTACGGCGGCAGCGCATCGTCACGGCTGCGCGACTGGCTCGATCCCGATGACACCGGACTGCTTGCTCTCAGCGGAATTGATCCGAATATCTCCGGGCGCATCGGCGGCACGGTCACCGACGGCAATGCGCAGCCGCTCGAGAACGTCCGCGTGGCTCCCGTCGGCGGAACGGCGGAGACCTTCACCGACGCCGACGGCGAGTATATGCTCGGCTTATAGGAAGGAACGTTCGATCTCGAGTTTACCAAGTTCGGATATCAGCGCGTACTCGAGGAAGAGGTCGTGGTCGAACAGGGTGATACGACGTGGGTGAATGAAGTGCTTACCTCCGTGCCCTTCGGCGTGTTGTCCGGAACGGTGGTCACGCAGGCAGGGACACCGATTCAGGGCGCTTCTGTGGTCATCCGCAACACGCCGCTGGACACTCTGACAACCGATGCGGAAGGACACTTCCTGGCCGACCTGCCGGCCACAAGTGTCGTCGTCCATGCGGAGATGCAGATCAATTTGGCAACACCGCTGATCATCGAGACCGATACCACGCTCATCGTCGCGGCGGGCGATACCACGACGGCGGAGATCACGCTGTTCATCGCCATGATCGAGCCGACGACTCCCGACGGCTATGGCTACCTCGCCTACGACCGTTTGGATCGCGATCTGCCTGCGCCCTATGACTGGGTCGAGCTGGATCCCACGCAGGGATTTCCGGGCGTCGAGTTTACCTATCCCCACCACGACACCGCCACCTTCTTCCCCGCCCCCTTCCCGATGTCTTTTTATGGAGCGGACGGGGACACGCTGACCGTGAATCCCAACGGCTGGATGCTGCCGGGCGTGCATCACGATCGCGGACAGCAGAATCGTCCGATTCCGTACAACGGTCTGGATCCCGCCGGAATCATCGCGCCGTTCTGGGCGGACATGAGACTGGGCTTAGGCGAACAGCAATTCGCGTGGCATGACACTATTGGAGGACGCTGGATTTTCGAGTTCATCAATCAGCGCTTGGTGTCGCCCAGTTCCTATTTCCAGAATTGGCAGGTTCATCTGCTGGACCCTGTGTTCCATCCGACGCTGACCGGCGATTGCGAAATTCTGTTCGTCTATGGGCTCATGGGGTATACGTCTCTTGGCACCGTCGGCATCGAAGCGCCATCGGAACAAACTGGCATTCAGGTACTCTACAACGCCGCGTTGAATCCGGCGTCCTGGCCCATCGAAAATGGGGCGGCGATTCGCTTCACCACCGGCCACCCCACGCAAACCGGAACCGTGAACGGAACGCTCGCGCTGCATCCGCCCGTGGAAACTATCACGGCATTCGCGAAAATCGCGGGAGTGGATATTCCCTGCGATGAAGACGGAAACTTCCTGTCAAGCGACGTCCCGGCC
>JAQTRJ010000172.1 GCA_028711875.1 bacterium
GGCCTTGACCACCGCCATGATCGCCGCGCCCTTCGCGTGTTCATGGAAGGCCCGAAAATTCTCGGCGAGTGCTTGCGAATCCACGCGCGCAAACGTCGGGCGATGAGGCTCGTGAGCATCGGCCGTCGTCACTTCGGCCAGCGTGATGGGATAGAGTTTTCGGGTGATGATCGGGATGAAAGAATGAAGACGGAAGGATGAAGGATGAATCACCTCATCCTTCCGCCCGAGTTAAACATACTGGCGGTGTCGGTCTGCTTGCAGCCGACCCGCAACAAACCATGTCATTCTGAACGCAACCGCATTGTCATTCTGAACGCAGTGAAGAATCTCTCTTCCCAACTGCTGTCATTCTGGACACCGCGCTTCACGGCACGTCGTTACATCCAAGAGAGTTCGCGCGGGCGTCCAGAATCTAATTCCTTCTGCCACGGCCAAAGTCAGAATCCTCGCCGAGCCGGGTTCAGCGCTGGACTCCTATCGAACGTTCTCCCGGTGGTGACTCTCCAGAGTCACCCCTTCACCACACCCAACCCGGCCGAAACCTCCGCCCGTGCGAGCCTACTTCACCAGCAAAATTTTCTGCGTCTGAGTCGCTCCCGCGGCCTGCAGGCGAACAAAATACACTCCCGTCGCAACGTCATCGGCATTCCACGCGATTTGATGCGAGCCCGCGGAAAGCGCGGCATGATCGAGCAGCGTAGCTACGCGGCGGCCGAGCACGTCGAACACCGTCACGTCCACGCGAGTGGACGAGGTTAGTTCAAGCGGGATCGTGGCCACGCTGTTGAACGGATTGGGATAGGGCTGACCAAGCGTGATCGCCGTTGGCAGCGACGGCGAAGAGTCCCCCGCCGACACGGGCACGGTGGCGGTCACGCGCACATCGTCCAGAAACCACTCGGTCGCATAATCGCCCTGATAGATAAACGCGAACCACACGGCCTGACCGGCCACTCCGGGAATATTCACGGTGACCTCCGTCCACGAGGAATGATCCACTCCCATCTCGCCAACCTCGGAGAACAGCGTGCCGTTGGTCGAAATCCACAGGCCGTGATAGTCGTAATAGTTTCCCATGTAGTAGTTCCGCTCGTAGACACGGAAGGTTACGGCCGTCGCGTTCGCGGGCACGTTGAGCAGCGGCGTGACCAGCCAATCCACCTGCACGCCGCCGGTATCGTCGTCATCGTGAAACGCGGCGTTGGCTCCGCCGTGCGCGATTGTGCCGCCGCCCGCGTCGCTGTTTCCCGCGAGCGCTTCCCAGTTTTCCGGATTGGGCGTGCCCGTGGCATAGATCGTCCAACCGGACGGCGGGAAGCTTCCCTCGAAACCTTCTTCGAGCAGCGTCACTTCGCCGCCTCCTCCGCCCTGCCACTGCAACGCCGCGTACGCGTTGATCCGGCCGTATCCAAACGTCGCGTCCCAGCCCGGTGTGCCGAGATCCACCGCCGTCTGCTGCAGCGCGTCGCGCACTTGCGCAGCCGCCAAACCGTGGCTCAGCAAGAGCGCGGCCACTCCCGCCACGTGCGGCGTGGCCATCGAAGTTCCCTGCCAGAAACCGTAGTAATCACCCTCCTGATTGCGCAGCGTGGACAGCACTCCGTCAATGTAACCGTCCTGATTCAAGTCCTGATCGGTGTTCCCGCCGGGAGCCGTGACGTCAATCGCCGTGCCCTGATTCGAGTACGGCGCGATCGCGTCGTCATAGCCCGTCGCGCCGACGGCGATGCAGGCGGTGTACGCGCCGGGATAGGCTACGTAGGACATGCCGTCGTTGCCGGTGGCCGCGCAGATCACCACGCCCGCCCCCGCGGCGTTATTGATGGCCGTCGAGAGCGGCGGGCCGGGATCCACCGGCGGACCGGTAACGGAAAATCCCAGGGAAAGGTTGACCACGTCGGCGCCGTTGTTGGCCGTCCACTGAATGCCGTTGGCGATCTGGTCAATAGTGCCGCTGCCTTCGTCATTCAGTACACGCACCGGCATGAACGTGCAGAGCGGAGCGATTCCGGCCACGCCGCGATTGTTGTTCGTGGCCGCGAGAATCGTTCCCGCCACGTGCGATCCGTGCGAATCATACACGGTAACGGCCGGATTATTGTCGTTGTCAATGAAATCGCGCGGCGACGTTGTCTGCACGCCGCCCCAGTCTTCATGATCGAAATAGAATCCCATGTCGCACACCGCCACGACCACGCTCGCCGCGCCGCGCGTAATGTCCCACGCCTGCGGCAGGTTGATCCGCGGGTAGTGCCACTGATAGGAATAGTACGTGTCGTTGGGCGTCCAGCAAGCGTGGGCGATGTAGTTGAAGTTCGCCCACTCCACGTTCGGCAGCGAACGGAAGTAGCGGACGGCGTCCGCCGGACTCATCGCGGGCAACAGCTCGATCCGATAATAGTCCAGCAAATCGCTGCGGTCGGCGATCCGAGCGCCGATCCGGCTGACGTCGGCGGCGACGCTCGCGTCTTTTAATCCCTGCCCATACTTGACCAGCACTTCCCCGGCCACATACTCATAATACGGTTCGCCGGATTTCAACAAGGCCGGCTCTTTCGCCGCCGCGCTTAGGCACATCAGCGCGACCAGCACAAAAATCCAGAATCTCTTCATCGCATTCCCCGGTGTTGTGGAACGGATTTATTTTACAAGAATCATTTTCCCGGTTTGGCTTCTGCCGTCCGCTTGAAGTCTGTAAAAATACGCGCCGGACGTTCGCATTCCCGCGTCCCAAACCGCGCGCTGCGTCCCGGCCGTCTGCATACCGCTGAGTGGTGTTCCCGCAAGCCGCCCCAGCGCGTCGAAAATCTCCACCCGCACTTCGCCGGGCGAACTCAGCGTGTACTCGATCACCGCGCGGGCATTGAACGGATTGGGATAGCAGCGCACCAGTTCGCTTCGTACGGGCACTGCGTTTTCCTGCACCGCGCCCGGCGTCAGCGAAACGAAGTCCACGGTGTTGCGGCTGTAATTGGGAACCGCCAGCACGTTGTCGCGCAAATTGATCGCGATGTCCGCCGGATCGAGATGTCCTTGCGAGATGAGCTCCGCCGGCGCGCTCAGCAGCGCGTCATAGCGATAGATGGCGTCCGTTTGCCACGACGAAAAATACAGGCGGTTTTCCGCGTCGAGCGCCAGCCCGTCCACCCCCGACAATTGCGTGTACACTCCAATACTGACCGATGAATCGGCCATGCTCACAATTTTGATCGGCCGCCCCGACGCGTTTTGGCAACTGACCAGCAACCGATTATTGATCGTGTCGCAGACGATTCCGTTCGGCATTTGAAGATTACTGCCGACGTAGAGCCAGACGGCTTCGGTGGCCAGATTCACCTTGTAAAGCGCGTTTTCCCAGAAATCCGTTACGTACAGAAATCCTCTCCCATCGCTGGCAATATCGTTCACCATACCTTCCACCGGAATCGGAATGTTCCGGATCAGCTCATGCGAGTCGAGATCGAATCCCATCACCCCCACCAAGGGCGTGTCGTTCGACGCCGCGTAGAGCACGTCATCCACGATCAGCAGCCCCGCCACGTGGCCAAGCGTATCGCAGAACACCGTCTGAGTGCCGGAGGTGTCCAGGCGAATGATCTTCCCGTCGCCGTAGTTCGACACGTACCAGCAATTGCGCAGCGCGTCGAACGCCGCGCTCTCGGGCTGGTTGAGGTAGTTCTGCCCTCCCGCCTGATGCACGGAAATCAGGGTGAGCATGAGCAGCGCCAAGATCGCAGTGCCATGTGTCTTCATAATTCACTCCCGATTCAAATGAAACCTTCCCCCTCGCCGAGCAACAACTGTATCTTCATATCCTCGCCGAGCAGGGACTGTGTCCCTGCCGGAATCTCGCCGAGCCGGGACTGTGTCACCGCCAGATCTCGCAGAGCCGGGCGTCCCCGCATGCCCGGAACCTCCCCCGCAACCTTCCTCCCCCAACAACCATGTCATTCTGGACACCCGTACTTTTCTCATTTCTAATTTCTCATTTCTCATTTTTCATCTGTCGCGGGCATCTGCTTCTACTCCTCCTTCTTCGCCAATCCCCGCGACCGTGCGAACTTCCCCTGCGCCCCAAGCAGCAGAAACGCGCGCACGAATTCATCTAAATCGCCGTCCATCACCCGCTGAATATTCGAAGTCTCCACGTTCGTCCGGTGATCCTTGACCATCTGATACGGCTGAAACACGTACGAGCGAATCTGATGTCCCCACGCGATGTCGCTCTTCGTGTCCTCGATGGCGTCGTTTTTTGCGCGCTGATCGTCCAGCCATTTTTGATACAAGCGCGCCGTCAGCACCTTCATCGCGCTGTCGCGGTTGCGGTGCTGGCTGCGTTCGGTCTGGCAGGTGACCACAATTCCGCTCGGAATGTGCGTGATCCGGATCGCCGATTCCGTGCGGTTGACGTGCTGCCCGCCCGCGCCCGACGAGCGATAGGTGTCCACCCGCAGATCGTCGGGCTTGATCTCGACATCGGGAACTTCCTCGACTTCGGGATAGACGAACACGCTCGCAAAGCTCGTGTGCCGGCGCGCGTTGCTGTCGAACGGAGAAATCCGCACCAGCCGATGCACGCCCGTTTCCGCTTTGCAGAATCCGTACGCGTAATCGCCGCTGACCTCGATCGTGGCCGCGCGGATCCCCGCTTCCTCGGCGTCCTCGAAATCGAGGACCTCGGTCTGCCAGCCGCGCTGCTCGAACCAGTGCATGTACATCCGAAACAGCATCAGCGCCCAGTCCGCCGATTCCGTCCCGCCCGCGCCGGGATGAATATGCACGATGGCGTTGCGCGCGTCGTCGCGGCCGGTCAGCATCGCGCGCATCTCCAGATCATCGAACAGTTCCAGAACCCGCGCGTGCTCCTTGTCCAGTTCCGCTTCCGAAAAACTCTCCGCGTCTTCGCGAGCAGGTTCCAGAAGGGCTTCGAGGTCTTGAAGGCTCTTTTCAACTTTGCGGTAAGCCTCGACCCACGAGCGGTGATCGGAGAGCTGCTTCAGCACCTTCTGAGCCTGCTGCGGGTCATCCCACAAGGCTCCGCCCGCCGAGAGTTCGTCGAGTTTTTTTATTTCCGTTTCGCGCCGCGCGAGGTCAAAGAGACCTCCGCAGATCATCGAGCTTCGGCTTCAGCTCCGCAATCTCAAACTTCAAATCGTCAGGTTTCATGGTAGCTCTTTTCTCCCTCGCCCGCAGGGGGACAAGGGGGTAATTCTGTGCGGTGTCGGTCTGCTTGCAGCCGACCCGCATACTATACCTGCCTCGCAGATGTTCTCCGCCGCGGCGAATCTCCCGATTCACACGAAATATTTTCCGCTCACGAAATTCCGGACGCCGCGCGCTTCAGATCACTAGCCCACATGCTCCAGCGTGTGGGATCTCGCGTGTCCTGAATGACATTTTCTTTCCGTTGCCGCGCACGGCCGTGCGATTCTTCCGCGCGGTGTCGGTCTGCTTGCAGCCGACCCGCATATCACGTCCCTTCGCCGTTGTCGGTCTCCCGACCGGCAATGGCGGCGAACCTTACATCTTCAAAAACTCAAGCAGTTTGTAG